>CAZLEC010000376.1:0-5070 GCA_964558245.1 uncultured Burkholderiales bacterium
CAACGTTGAGCGGCACGGGAGCATCAAGTTCGAGGGCCACGAGATCGGCCACGCCGACAACGACGAGATGCGCCATTACTGGGGCACTCAGATGTCGATGGTGTTCCAAGACCCGATGACCTCGCTCAACCCGGTGATGCGCATCGGCAAGCAGATCACCGAACCGCTGCGCTACCACCTCGACGTGAGCCGCGACTACGCGCAGGACACCGCGCTCGCGCTGTTGCAATCGGTGGGCATCCCCGAGGCCGAACGCCGGCTGCGTGAATACCCGCATCAGCTCTCCGGAGGCATGCGCCAACGGGTGATGATCGCCATCGCGCTGGCGTGTGGTCCGAAGCTGCTGTTCGCCGACGAGCCCACGACCGCGCTCGACGTGACGGTGCAGGCCCAGATCCTCGACCTCTTGCACGCCCAGCAACGCGAGCGGTTCATGGCGATGGTGCTCGTGACGCACGACCTCGGGGTTGTGGCCGGGCGCGCCGAGACCACCGCGGTGATGTACGCCGGACGCGTCGTGGAGTACGCACCCACGCGGGATCTGTTCAACTCCACCCGGCACCCGTACACCGAGGCGTTGCTCAAGTCGATCCCGAAGCTCGCCCAACCGAGCCACACGCGTCTGGAAGCGATCACCGGCCGGCCGCCCGACCTCGTGAATCCGCCGGCCGGCTGCAAGTTCGCGGCGCGCTGTCCGTACGCGCAGGCGCGCTGCCTCACCGAGGAGCCGGGTCTCGGCGACTCCACCTCGGTCGGTCACTCGTTCCGTTGCTTCTACCCGGTCGGCACCGAGGCCGGGAAAGCCGCGTTGGCCACCAACGTCGCGGCCGGCGTCACTGCGGCCGGCCTGCCGGTGAGCGCAGGCGGATCCGTCGTGGCGCCCACTTCGGTGGTTGCCTGATGGCGGGTTCGGGTACCGCACATCTCCGTTCGCCGGAAGAGACGCTGCTGCGGGTCGAGGACCTCGTCGTGGAGTTCCCCGTCGGGCATACCGGCCTGAAGGTGCACGCGGTCACCAACGTGAGCCTCGACGTGAAGCCCGGCGAGACGTTGGGCCTGGTCGGCGAATCCGGGTGCGGCAAGTCGACCACCGGCAAGGCGATCATGCAGTTGCCGCGGCCGAAGTCGGGGAAGGTGCTGTTCGAAGGCGCCGACATGACCGACCTCTCCGGCGCGGAGCTGCGCAAGACCCGCACGCGCATGAAGATGATCTTCCAGGACCCGATCTCGTCGCTCAACCCGCGCCGCAAAGTGGAAGACATCATCGCCGAGGGCCTGCGCATCTGGAAGATGGGCACCGACGAAGAGCAAGCGGCCAAGATCGACGAGGCGATGCTCGCGGTCGGCCTCGATCCGTCGCTGCAACGCGGCCGGCGCCCCCACCAGTTCTCGGGCGGCCAGTGCCAGCGCATCTCGATCGCGCGTGCGGTCGTCACCGACCCGAAGTTGATCATCTGCGACGAGCCCGTGTCGGCGCTCGACGTGTCGGTGCAGGCGCAGATCTTGAACCTGCTCGAAGACATGAAGAAGCGCTACGGCCTCACGCTGATCTTCATCGCGCACGACCTCGCGGTGGTGAAGAACGTCAGCGACCGGATTGTCGTGATGTACCTCGGGAAGATCTGCGAGGTGAGTGGGCCCGACGCGCTCTACAAGCAGCCCGCGCATCCGTACACGGCGGGGTTGCTGGCGTCGATCCCGGTGCCCGACCCGACCGTGAAGCCATCGGAGCGACCGGCGCTCGCCGGCGAGATCCCGTCGCCGGTTGCGCCGCCGAGTGGCTGCCGGTTCCGCACCCGCTGCCCGAAGGCGCAAGACCGGTGCGCGTCCGAAGAACCCGAGATCCGGCAGGTAGGCCCCGGCCAGTTCGTCGCGTGCCACTTCCCGATGGCGCCCGGCGAGACCCTCGCCACCCGCAACGGCCAGTCCGCCTGACCCGCATCGCACCATCAGTTGGTGCAGTCGAGGGCTCCCTGGCGCCGCGAAGTGCACCATCAGATGGTGCAGTTGGCGACGCGCAGCGTCAGTGGCGGGGGAGGCCGAGCATCCGCTGGGCCAGGATGTTCTTGTTCACCTGGGTGGTGCCGCCGGCGATCGTGAGCGCCCGGCTGTAGACGCGGTCGCGTGCCCATTGCCCGGAGAGGGCGTCGGGGCCGAATACGTCGGAGGCCAGCTCGGTCACGTGCTGTTCGGTCTCGCTCCACAGCAGCTTGGCGATGCTTCCCTCGGGTCCCATCGCGCGTCCGTGGATCTCGGCCGAGAGGGCACGGTCGGAGATCAGCTTGAGGAGCTCACCGTCGAGGTAGGCGGACGCCAGCCGCTGGCGGAGCACCGGATCGTCGGAGGCCATACGGCCGTCGCCCAACGGCGTCGACTTGGCGTCGTCGATGAGGCGGGCGATCTTCGATCGGGTACCGGTGTGCAGCTTCGCGACGGTGCCGCGCTCGTAGGCGAGCGTCGTCATCGCGACCCGCCAGCCTTCGTTGACGGGGCCGAGCGTGCAGTCGAGCGGGACGCGCACGTCGGTGAAGAAGATCTCGTTGAACTCCTTGTCGCCCGTGATCGTCACCAGCGGGCGAACCTCCACGCCCGGCAACGTCATGTCGACCAACAGGCACGTGATGCCTTTGTGCTTCGGTACCGACGGGTCGGTGCGCACGAGGAGCTCGCACCAGTTAGCCATGTGGCCGAGGGTGTTCCACGTCTTCTGACCGTTGACGATCCAGCACTCGCCGTCGCGCACGGCCGACGTGCGGAGCGACGCGAGGTCGGATCCCGCGTTCGGCTCGGAGAAGCCCTGGCACCAGATGTCGTCGCCGCGGAGCATGCGGGGGAGCAGGTCACGCTTCTGCTCGTCGGTACCGTGCTCGATGATCGCGGGCGCAATGTTCGACAAGCCGAGCGGGTTGAGGGTGCCCGGCGCGTGCGCCCGGTGCATCTCCTCGGAGTACACGACCTGGTCCATCACTGCGGCGCCCCGCCCGCCCCATTCCTCGGGCCAGGCGATCGCGGCGTAGCGCGCGTCGGCGAGCGTGCGGTTCCAGGCGCGGAGCTGTCCGAGGGTCGTGGGCTCCATCTCGAGCGTTCCGCCGAGCCCGCGTCCGCGCAGGGATTCGGGGAGGTTCTCGTCGAGCCAGGCCCGGAACTCGGTGCGGAAGGCCTCGGCCTCGGGCGGGTAGCGAAAGTCCATGTCTCCTCAGCGGGCCGCGAAACCTGACGTCGGTGTCACCCTAGTTCCCAACCGCACCATGTGATGATGCGGTCGGGGTCGCTATACGCGCGCGAACTGCACCATCTGATGGTGCGCTGGAGGGTCGTATACGTACGCGGACTGCACCAACTGATGGTGTAGTTGGCGACGGGGGTCAGGTGTGGAGGCCGCCGCGGGCGAGGGCGTCGTCGACCTCGCGCTGTTTGTGGATGTTCTCGGCGTGGAGCTCCTCGGTGGTGCGGACCTTCCCGTCGACCTTCAGCTCGCCCATGATGTGGACCTCGCCGAGCGTCTCGGTCATGTAGTCGGGGCCCTCGGGCGTGGGGATGAACCAGCCGGTCGGGCACATCGTCAGCACCTCGACGAACGAGAAGCCGGCGCCCGCGATCTGGGACTCGAACGCCCGCTTGAACATCTTCTGTGTGCGCGCCACCGCTCCGGCGTTGTGCACCGATCCGCGCGCGACGTACGCGGCGCCCTGGAGCTGCGCGATGAGGTCGCCGATGAGGATCGGGTACCCGTGGTACTCGGCGTCGCGTCCGTCGATCGAGTTCTTGGTGCGCTGGCCGAGCACGGTCGTGGCCGTCATGTGGCCGCCGGTCTCGCCGAACACGCCGTTGTTCAACAAGATGCACGTGATCTTCTCGCCGCGGGCGGCGGTGTGGATCACTTCCTGCAGTCCTTCGTTGACCATGTCGCCGTCGCCCTGCAGGGTGAACACGAGCGCGTCGGGAAGCATGCGCTTCACGCCCGTCGCGACCGACGGTGCGCGCCCGTGCAACGCCTGCACGAGGTCGACGTCCATCGTCCCCGAGAACGACGTGTAGCAACCGATGCCGGCCACTGCGATCGCGCGGTCGACCGCGTCGAGCTGCGTGATCGTTTCGAGGAACTGGCGCACCGCGATCGGCTCGCCGCAACCGGGGCACATGTGGTGCTCCTGGGTGAGGAGCAGGTCGGGCTTCTGTTGCTCGACGCGCCGGGCGCCGCTCGTGGGCGCCGACGACGTGTCGATCACCGGGCCGAGCGGGAGATCAGTGGTGGTCATCGGGTGGCCTCCGCCTGGTGGGGCTGTAGCGCGTAGCTGTTGACGTCGTAGCCGGGGATGGGCGGCTGCTCACGCTCTTCGTGCAGCGCGAGGAGCCGTTCGGCGATCACTTCCGCGTCGAGGATCCGGCCGACGCCGAAGCCGGACTGATCGGTCGACACGCCGCCGATGAACTCGACCGGAGCGCGGCCGGCCGCGCCGATGCGGACGTCGTCGATCATCTGCCCGGCGCAGAGCTCGAAGCTGCCGATCCGCCGCACGTTCGGTCCCGCGGCCGCTTCGGCGATGGTGGAGTAGGGGAACGGCCACAGCGTGATCGGGCGGACGTAGCCGATGCGGTGGCCGGCGGCGCGCAGCTGGCGAATGGCGTACTTCACGAACTTCGCGGGCGAGCCGAACGCGACGATCACCGTCTCCGCGTCGTCGAGATAGCCGGTCTCGACGCGCACTTCTCGCTCCATCAGCGGCAGCTTGGTCGCGATGTACTGCGCCTTTCCTTCTTGACCGAGTGCCTTCTGTCCGACCTTGCCGACGCCGAGCGGTGTGACCGCGCGACTGCCGCCGCTGCCGGAGAGCGAGCCGTCGACCGCCCAGTCCTTCGCCGGCAATTCCGGGAACGACATCGGCTCGATCGTGATGGCCTCCTGGGTGTGCGCCAGCAGGTAGTCGCCGTAGAGGAGCGCGGGGTTGCGCCACTTGTCGGCGAGATGGAACGCGAGCTGCACGAGCTCGACGCCTTCGGTCACGTCTTGCGGCGCGAGCACGATGTGGCGGTAGTCGCCGTGGCCACCGCCGCGCGTCGCCTGGAAGT
>CAZLEC010000377.1:0-5070 GCA_964558245.1 uncultured Burkholderiales bacterium
GACTCAAGGCGTAGGAAAAGACGTCGGTTCCGTGGTCGACGTCGTGGCGGGCGCGCTCGGCGCTCGTTCCCAGCTGCGTTGCGTCCCGAGCGACCCTGCGACCAGCCCGGCCACCGCCGCCAACAGGACCACGGCGATTTGGGCCCTGCGGTCCCGGCGGCGACGCCGACGGGCGTTCCGCTCCATCAGGAGCGATAGAGCCCGTGAGCGGCCAGAATCCGCGCCGCGGCCACGGGAACGAGGAAGTCGATGGGCTCCCCGGCCGCGACGCGGCCGCGGAGATCGGTCGACGACAGCTCCAGACGCGGCACCGTGACCCGCGCGACGCGCCAACCGGGTGGATCGGGGAAGGGGGTGGCATCGCGGTCGACGACCGCAAGGGTCACTCGGCTGCGAAGGTCGTCGACGCGGTGCCAGGTGGCCATGCCGGCGGCGACATCACTCCCGACGACGAGAAAGAGCTCTCGGTCGGGTGCCTCGAGATGTTCGACGGTGTCGATCGTGTAGGTCGGACCGTCGCGCTCGAGCTCGATGCGCGAGGCCTCGAGCCCCTCGACGTCGCCGAGCGCGGCGACGACCATCTCGTAGCGAACTTCGGCAGGCGCCACGACCCGATCGCGCTTCTGCCAAGGGTCGCGGGCAACGACGACCATGACCCGGTCGAGTTGGAGTTGGTAGTGCGCCGCCGACGCATCCATGAGGTGCCCGACGTGCACCGGGTCGAACGTCCCGCCCAGGATCCCGATCCGTTCGCGGCGTCCGGACCCGTTCGCGACCGTATCCGGTGAGGCTTCCGGCGAGGCGTGGGGCACGAGTGGATTCTACGGAGAACACTCTGTGAAGTACGCGTTGCCGAAGCGCGCGAGAAGCTGCCGCGTCATAGCCTCTGCGCATGACCACGACCCGGGACTCGCCCGTCGGCGACGACGTTCGGCTCGTCGTGCGAGTTTGGCTCCCCGACCGTCCGGGCGCGCTCGGACTGGTCGCGTCTCGTATCGGCGCGATCGGAGCCGACATCGTCGGAGTCGACGTGCTCGAGAGAAGCGAGCACGTCGCCGTCGACGAGTTCGCGGTCGTGATCTCGAGCATGGAGCTGGTCAAGCTGCTCGTGCGCGAGATCGAAGAGGTCGACGGCGCTTCGGTCGAGCAGTGGGAACGCGTCGACCGCTTTCCCGACGCACGGCTCGACGCGCTCGAAACCGTCGAACGGGTCTTCGAGGCGAGTCATGCCGGTGTGCTGTGGTGCCGGCTCGTCGAACGCGTGCACACCGAGTTCGGCGCGAGTTGGGCGGTCGTGCTGCGAGGAACCGACGTGATGGCCACGGCCGGTGTAGGCATGCCCGACGCATCCGTGCTCGACGCGCTCGCAGCGGGGACCGGTGCATCACCTGCAGTCGCCGCGGGCGACGCCGGACCGGAAGACCTGGCCGTTGCGCCGCTGCCCGCGAACGGCGCGGTGCTCCTCATCGGACGAGACGGTCATCCGTTTCGCCGGCGCGAACGCCATCAGCTGCTCGCGCTGGCCCGGATCGCCGACCGCGCCGCGTCGATGCTCGGTTAGCCGGCCGCGGGTCGGGGCCGGCGACCCGACCTCGCCTCGCGTTCGCGATCTCGTTGCCTGACGGCGACGCGATCGAGCTCGGCATCCAGATCGCGATAGTGCACGACGCGTGCGGCGTCGATGTCGCCGCGGGCGACGGCGAGCTGCACGGCGCAGCCCGGTTCCTGATCGTGTGCGCAGTCGTGGAAGCGGCACTCGAGCGCCCACGCCTCGATGTCGGCGAATGCGCGCTGGAATCCCTCGTCGGCAACCCAGAGCGTGACCGCGCGCAGGCCGGGAGTATCGACGAGCACGCCGCCGTCGGGGAGCAACACCAGCTCTCGCGCGGTCGTTGTGTGCCGTCCGCGCTGATCGCTCTCCCGGACCGCACCGGTGGCGCGCACGTCGGCGCCGACCAACCGGTTCACGAGCGTCGACTTGCCCACGCCCGACGCGCCGATGAGCGCGACCGTTCGGCCCGACACCGCGTACCCGCGGAGCTGATCGATACCGGCGCCGGTCACCGCGCTCGTCACGATCACGGGCGCGCCCGACGCCGATCGCTCCACCGAAGACACGTCGATCGGGTCGGCGGCCAGGTCCGACTTCGTGAGCACGATCACCGGGTCGGCTCCGCTCTCGAACGCAAGCACGAGCTCTCGCTCCAGGCGGCGCAAGTTGGGTCCGTTGTCGAACGATTGCGTGACGAAGACCGTGTCCACGTTGGCCGCGACGACCTGCGCGTTGCGGGCGGTGCCGTCCATCGGGTCGCCGCGGACGAACGCCGAGTGCCGGGGCAGCACCGCCACGACGCCCGTGGCGTCGTCGACGATCCCGACCAGCACCCAGTCACCCGTGGCCAAGGGCTCGGCACCGGTGAGCGCGCGCACGGCGCCGCCGGCGGTGAGGACGTTGACCATGCCGCGATCGACACGCGTGACGCGACCGGGCTCGGCTCCGGGGTGGTGGACCGCCTCCGCCTTGGCCGCCTCGGCGAGGCGCTCGTTCCATCCGACGGGAACGAGCGCGGCGAGGTCGGACACGCGTTCAGGTTAGGGGTCCCTTCACGCTCGCGGGCCGGAGTCGCCCGTTGGCGGCGGGCGCGCACTCGTCCGGCGCCGAGGTTCGCAGTTAGATTCGCCCGATGCGAACGTTCGACGTCGACCGCATGCAGGCCTCCGAGGAGCCGGCCGTCATCGCCGCGCTCGGACGGGCGTTCTTCGACGATCCGCTCTTCGGCTACTTCGTGCCGAACCTCCTGCACCAGACGAAGGGCTTGCTCGGATTCATGAGCGGGGCGGTGAAGGATGCGAGCCCGTTTGGCGAGGTGTGGGTCGCGCACGCCGACGGCAAGGTCGCCGGCGCCGCGGTGTGGCTCCCGCCCGGCGCATACCCCCGCACCCCGAAGCGCGAGGTCATGACCAACGTGCGCGCGGTCCCTGCGTTCGCGCGTGCGCGCGGCCGGGTTCGCGAGAGCTTGAAGCTGCTCGCCGAGGTCGACAAGGCCCACAAGGACGTCGGTGTGCCGCACTTCTATCTCGCGGTGCTCGGGAGCGACCCCCTGTTCCAACGCGTCGGCGCCGGCTCGGCGGTGCTCGCGCCCGTGCTCGAGCGATGCGACGCCGAAGGGCTTCCGGCCTACCTGGAAACGCAGAAGGAGTCGAACATCGCGTACTACGCGCGTCACCGGTTCGAGGTGGTGCGCAAGCTCGACCGTCCGCCGTGCCCGCCGATCTGGACCCTCATCCGCCAACCGGCGTGAGTTCGGGGGGCGGTTTCAAGTGGTTCGCGCAATTTCTCGGTGGGCGGGTCAGACGCTGACGACGTCTTCGACGAACTTGTGCAACTGGCGGAGGTTGCGCACTTCGTACACCCCGTCGCAGTAGGGCGCGTACTCGGAGATGATCGAGTCGCCGGTGTCCCAGTAGCCGCGCGGCTCGGGATCGAGCCAGAAGAGCCGACGGGCGCGCTTGCGCATCTCGGCGAGCGTCCACGCCTGCGACGCGTGATAGTTGTTGCGCGCGTCGCCGAGCAGGATGATCGACGACTTCCGTGTCACTTCGCGGATGTGGCGCTCGTGCCACACCTCGAACGCGTGGCCGTAATCGGAGTGACCGTCGACCCACACGACGTCGGCCTCGGTGTTGACCCGGTTGATGGCGGTGGCCAGCTCGTCGGACTCGTCGAAGAAGCGGGTGACCTCGTCGACCCCGTCGATGAACACCCAGGAACGCACCTTGGAGAACTCGCTCTGCATCGCGTACACGAACTGGAGCGTGAACCGGGCGAACGACGCGACGGATCCCGAGATGTCGGCGACCACCATGATCTCCGGCTTCGACGGCCGGGGTCGCTTGAACCTCGGCTCGGCGGGAACGCCCCCGTAGGAGAGCGACTGGCGCACCGTGCGCCGGAAGTCGAGCGTGCCGCGATGACGGTGCCGGCGACGTTGCGCGAGCCGGGCCGCGAGCGCGCGCGTGAGCGGATAGATCGCCTTCTGCAGCTGCTGCATCTCCTCGCGCGAGGCGTGCATGAAGTCGACGTCTTCGGGGAGCGGCTTGCGCAGCGTGCGCGCCATGGCCTCGACACCGCGGTCGGCCACCAGCCGGCGCCGGATCTCGGCCTCGATCATCTCCTTCAAGACCTTCAGGCGACCTTCGTACTCCTCGCGCGCGAGGCGCTCGTCGAACGCGCCTTCGCCGATCTGCTGGTCTTGTTGTGCCTGCTCCATCATCTTGGAGACGAGGCCTTCGGCGTCGAGCTGACGCAGCGTGCGGTAGAGGTAGTACGCCCCGCCGACGGGGCGGCCGGGCTCCATCCCCGCGAACCGGGCGACCGCGGCACCGGCCAGCGCGCGGAGTTGCTCCATGTCCATGCGCATCATGGCGTCGAGGAGCATCCGCGCGAGCTCCTCGTTCGAGAGCTGGCCCATGGCGCCGCCGGCGTCCATCTCGGCGCGTAACTGATCGAAGTCGGCCTGCGCGTCGGCGCCGAGCTCACCCGCCTCGCCACCGTCGACCCCGGGACTGAAGATCGAGAAGTACACCTCGAACACCGTGTCGAACACCTTGTGGTGCCCGTGGTGCTTGACCAACGTGGCGCTCAACGCAGTCTTGAACGCGTCGCGATCCTGCAGCGGGACGTACTCGACCGCGCGCATCGCATCGAGGTTCTCGGTCATCGACACCGGCAGGCCCGCGAGCCGCAGCTCGTGCACGAAGCCCTGCAGCACGTCGAGCATCGCCGGCTCGCTCGAAACCACGCTCACGGCGTCACCGGGGCCGTATCTCCGCAACGCGTCGTCGAGCTTGTTCCACTGCACTCTCTCTCCGGGGCACTAGCGACGAACGCCGGTGGCAGGCGAGTCGACGCCGAGCTCCTTGCGGGCCTTGGTGATATCGGTCTGGTACTTCAGCAGCACGTGCAGCGTCTCGCCCATCACTTCGGGCGTGATCTCGTTGCGGCCGAGGTACACGAGCGTGCGCGCCCAGTCGATGGTCTCCGAGATCGACGGCGCCTTCTTCAGGTCG
>CAZLEC010000378.1:0-5063 GCA_964558245.1 uncultured Burkholderiales bacterium
CCGAGCCCGACGATCTCGCACACCTCGTCGCCCCGGACTGATCCACGCCGTGATGCGCTGTGGTCGATCTTGATGATTCCCACGTACCCGGCCTTCGGCTTCGGCTTGCACTTCGCGGGCGTCGGTTCGGTACCAGGCTCGGTGGCCGGCGCGTCCTCAGCGATCGTGCCGCCCGCGGCGCGCCGGGCCAGCTCGATCAACGCGTCGAACGCGTACGCCTCGTACGGCTCGTAACGGCCCTCGGCCCGAGCCGCGTTGAACATCTCCTCCACGATCGGGCCGTGCACCGCCCGGAACACAGCACCCGCGTCGACCGGACCGCGCGCGACCGCATTCCAGGCCCCCTCGGTATCGGTGTACCCCTTGAACGACCGGTTCTTGCGGATCCGTTCGTACGCGGCATCGCGGTCCTTGGCCCGCGCCTGCACGCACCGCTCCCGAGTATCAGCCAACGGCGCATCCTCCGCCCCAGCCAACAACCCCGCTTCGGCCTCGGGCGCGACCGCAGCCGCGGCCGCGACCGCCTCGGCCTTCGCCACCGACAACTTCCCCGCCCGCAACGCCTTCGCAGTGGCCGGCAGCTTGCGGACCCGCTTCGAGGCCTCCAACTGATTCCTCGCCGCCGTCACCGACGAACCCGCGATCGCGGCCGACTGCTCCGCCGCAGACCGGTGGCCGCCACGCTTCCACCGGCCCGCCTCCTCCACTCTCCGGGCCAGCAACAACTTCGTAGACGCGGCGCGCCGCTCGACCGTGTCGAGCGCGGTCCACAGATCCGTCACCTCACTCAACGGCACCGCATCCGGATCGATCCGCGCGACCAACACGCGGAAGAAGTCGTCGATCTCGCGCACGTCGTCCGCGAACGTACGCGGCGGGCGAGTCGCAAACGCAGTGACCATGCGACGAACCATACAGAGGGGGTGAGACAGTGAAACCCCGAAAACCCCGATAAACAAAGAAGAATTCGAAATATCTCAGAAGAATTCCGAGCGATCAGATCGCATCCCCGCGCACGCGGCGACGTGCCGCCCACACTCACCCGCGCACGCGGCAACGTTCTGCCCGCGGACCCACAAGGGCATGCCGCTCCTTCGACGCGTCGTTATCGTTGTCGTTCCGTGATCACGCGCACGCGCCGGCGTGCCGCAATCGCATCAACAGCCCACGCCACCCTTGGCTGCGTCGGTTGTCGCTCCATGATCGCCGCGCGCCCAACGCGACGCGCCCTCAGACGCGCGCGAGTCGCCGGAGCGCGTCGGTGATGTCGTCGCGGTCGGGTAGCCACGCGCGTTCGAGCTCCGGTGCGTACGGAGGCGGCGTCGCGGCCGCGCCGATCCGCTCGATCGGCGCGTCGAGATACCAGAAGCCGTCGCGCGCGACGGTCGCGGCGATCTCGGCGCCGATACCGAACGGCACAACGGCCTCGTGCGCGATCAGGAGCCGGCTCGTCTTGTGCACCGACTCGAGAACCGTGGGCATGTCGAGCGGCGTCACGGTGCGCAGGTCGATCACCTCGACCGAGATGCCCTCGCCCACGAGCGCCTCGGCTGCGGCGACCGCCTCGTGCACCATCCGTGAGACCGACACGACTGTGATGTCGCTTCCCGCGCGGACGACCGCCGCCTTGCCGATCGGTACGACGTGGTCGGCCGGAGGCTGCGGTCCTTTCATCCCGTAGAGCAACCGGTTCTCGATGAACACGACCGGGTTCGGGTCCTGGATCGCGGCGCGCAGCAATCCGTAGGTATCGGCCGGCGTCGACGGCATGACCACGCTCAGACCGGGAATGTGCGCGAGAAGCGCCTCGAGACTCTGCGAGTGCTGGCTGCCCGAGGAACGGCCCGCGCCGAATTGCGTACGCACGGTGAGCGCCATCTGCGCGGCGCCGCCGGTCATGAACGGCAGCTTCGCGGCCTGGTTGAGCAGCTGATCGAGGCACACGCCGATGAAGTCGAGATACATGAGCTCGACCACGGGCCGCATGCCCGCCATCGCGGCGCCGACCGCGAGGCCGACGATCGCGCTCTCGGAGATCGGGGTGTCGCGGACACGATCGCCGAAACGGTCGTGCAGCCCGCGCGTCAGGCCGAAGACGTTGCCGCCGGCCGCAACGTCGATCCCCGCGACGAACACCCGCTCGTCGCCTGCGAGCTCCACCTCGAGCGCGGCTCGGACCGCGTCCATCGTGCGGAACACCGGGGCACCGGCGGGCAATGCCGGCGGCTCGGGTCGCTCGGGTCGTGGGCGCGTCACGAAGTCGTGCAGCGTGGTAGCAGCGGGCGGGGCCAGCCGCCGCGCGGCGGCAACCGCGTCGTCGAGCTCGCGCGCGACCGATGACTGCATGGCGTCGAGCGATTCGGCGCCGATTCCCGCCGACCGGAGCCGCTGCGCGTGCACGAGCAGTGGGTCGTGTGCTTCCCACTCGCGAACCTCGTCGGACGACCGGTAACGCTGCGGGTCGCCTTCGTAATGACCGTGCCAACGGTAGGTGGCGGCCTCGACCACGAAGGGACCGCGTCCGGCGCGCGTCGCGTCGACCACGTCGCGCATCGCGGTGGCGGTCGCCACCACGTCGTTCCCGTCGACCGCGACGTAGGGAACGCCGTAGCCGGCGGCCCGCCGCTCGAGGGGCGCCGCGTGCTGCGCGCTCGCCGGCGAGAACTCGGCGTAACCATTGTTCTCGCAGAAGAAGATCACCGGGAGGCGCCAGACCGCGGCCAGGTTGATCGCTTCGTGGAACGTCCCGTGCGCCACGGCGCCGTCGCCGAAGAATGCCACCGCCACGCGGCCGTCGCGCCGCAATTGCGCCGCGGTCGCCGCACCGGCCGCGATCGGCAGGCCCGCGCCGACGATCCCGTTGGCGCCGAAGATGCCGATCGTCGGATCCGCGATGTGCATCGACCCGCCGCGGCCGCGGTTCGTGCCCGCGTCCTTCGCCATGAGCTCGGCGAACATGCCCAGCGGGTCGAGACCCTTCGCGAGGCAGTGACCGTGACCGCGATGTGTCGACGTGATCACGTCGGTGCCGGCCAGCGGCCAGCACGCGCCGACCGCCGACGCCTCCTGCCCGATCGACAGGTGCACGAATCCCGGCACCTCGCCGTCTCGATACAGCACGGACACGCGCTCCTCGAAGCCTCGGATCACGAGCATCCGCCGATGCATCTCGAGCAGGTCGGCGTCGCTGAACATGAACCGTGTATTGTACTGACCGGTACAACCTTGGGTGGGAAGAGCGATGCCGGAGCAGATCGACATCCCCGCGTCGTTCGCCGGCGTCGCCGACGTCACCGGGAAGCGGGTCGTGATCACCGGCGCCGGCCGCGGGCTCGGTCGAGTGCTCGCGCACGCCTTCTCGCAGGTCGGCGCGCGGGTCGCCTTGGTCGCGCGCACCGAGACCGACCTCAAGACCGTCGCCGAAGAGCTCCCGGGCCCGTCCTTGGTGATCAGCGGCGACGTCACCGACCACCGGTTCAACGAGGCGGTCGCCGATGCCACCGTTGCGGAGTGGGGCGGCGTCGACGCGTGGATCTGCAACGCGGGGATCTCCCCCATCCTGGCCGGACCGCTCGAGACCGATCCGTCGGTGTGGCGTGAGATTCTCGACGTGAACCTCACGGGCGCATTCCTCGGGGCGCGCGCGGCGGCCCGCGTGATGGGCGAAGGCGCGCGGCTGATCTTCACCGGCTCGGTGTTGGGCGAGCGGCCGCGCGAAGGACTGGCCGCGTACAGCGCCTCGAAGGCCGGCCTCGTCGGAATGGCGAAGGGGCTGGCGCTCGATCTCGCGCCGTCGGGCATCACCGTCAACGTGGTCGCGCCGGGATGGTTCGACTCGCCGCTGGCCGCGCACTGGAAGCGCAATCCGGAGCTCGGCGCGGGGGTGCTCGGGCACACCGCGCAACGACGTTGGGGAGCAGCCACCGACCTGGCCGGCGCGTATCTCTTCCTGGCCTCCGACGCGTCGGCGTTCGTGACCGGCACCGTGCTCAACGTCGACGGCGGATACCTGCTCGTATGAGCAAACGGGTCGTCGTCATCACGGGTGCGGGTGGGACGCTCGGTGCGGCGCTGTCGTCGCAGTTCGCGGGCGAGCCCGATACCGACGTCGTGCTGAGTGATGTCAGCGCCGCCGCACTCGAGGCCACCGAGAACACCTTGCCCTTGGAGCGCGGCACGGTCCTGATGCTTCCGGCCGACGTCGGCGAAGTCTCGGAGGTCGAAGCCGTGGTCGAGCTGGCGATGGAGTGCTTCGGCCGCGTCGACGTGCTCGTCAGCAATGCCGGCGTGCTCTCCCCCAACGGCCGTATCCACAATCTGACGACCGAAGACTGGGAACGAGCGTTTCGCGTCAACGTCCTCGGCGCCGTCAACGGCATCCGCGCCGCCGTTCCCGTTATGCGCGCGCAGCGGTCGGGGTCGATCATCCTCACCGCGTCGGTCTCCGGTCTCACCGCGTGGTCGCACGCCGCGCCGTACTGCGCGACGAAGGCGGCCGTGATCCAGCTCGCAAAGGTCGCAGCAGTCGAGTACGCGCGCGACGGGATACGCGTCAACTGCGTGTGCCCGGGTACGTTTCGTTCGGGCATCCACGCCGAGCTCCCACCGGAAGCACTCGACACGATCGCAGCCAAGCACCCGCTCGGCTTGGGAACCGCCGCCGACCTCGTGGGTGCCTACTCGTATCTCGCGAGCGACGCGGCGCGCTGGACGACCGGTTCGGCGATCGTGGTCGACGGCGGCTACGCCGCGCCGTAGGGAGCGTCGATGCCGTCCGACATGAACTGGTTCGGCGTGCTCGAACACCACGCGCGCAACGCGCCGGACAAGCCGATCGCCGTCTTCGGCGACAACGTCGTCAGCTATGCGGGAATGCAGCAGTGGGCCACGGCACTGGCGGGTGCTCTCACGGCGCGCGGTGTCGGCGCGGGCGACGTCGTGGGGCTGCTCTCGTACAACAGCATCGAGTTCCTGGTGACGATCTTCGCGGCCAACTATCTCGGAGCCGTCGCGATGCCGATCAACTGGCGACTCGCGGCCCCGGAGCTGCGGTTCATCCTCGA
>CAZLEC010000379.1:0-1870 GCA_964558245.1 uncultured Burkholderiales bacterium
AGCACGCCTCGAAAGACCGGTTCGAGCTGGGACCAGAGCTCCGGGACCACGTCTGCCACTCGCCGGCCGAGTTGGCTCTCGATCGCTGTGCCGTTGACGCTGGCGAGCGCCGCATTCAGGCTTACGACCCGCAGGTCGCGATCGACGAAGCCGAAGCCGACCGGCGACGCCGAATGGAGCGTCTCGAGCAGCGCAGTGTTCTCGGCCGCCTCACGATGAGCGTGCTCCAAGCTCTGCGCCAGTTGGTGCTGATCCTCGGTGTCGATGGCAGTGCCGATCCACGTGACGGTGTGATGTCGCCGCGACGCACCAGCCCGAAGATCACTCCGTTCTTGTGCGTCACGCGCAAGCAACAGCCTGTCGAGGACGACCAGGTGCTGTCATCACCGAAGTGTGTGGTTCGCATCGGGCCGACTAGGTGAAGTCGGCACCCGATCGGGTGAGACCGTTCAGAGAAGTCCCTCGCGCACGGCTCGGATCGCAGCCTCGACCCGGTTGCGAACGCCGAGCTTGCGGAAGATCTCCTGGAGATGCGTCTTCACGGTGTTCTCGCTCAGCTGAACGCGGTTCGCGATCTCACGGTTTGAACACCCCTCGCTGACAAGCGCCAGGATCTCGCGCTGGCCATCAGTGAGGGCGCCGAGAACCTTGCCGGAATCAGCAGACCCTGACCCTGTCGGCTCGCGCTCCGGGTCGAACAGCGCGAACTCAGGGCGTCCGCGGCTCTGGCCCAAGCGGGGTCCTGACGTCGCGAGGTCTACGACCGAGACGAGTCCCTTGATCATCTGACGTTGCTGTTCATACAGGCGCGCGTTGTCGATCGCCACGGCGACCTGGTTCGCGAAGGTCGATAGCAAACGCTCGTCGTCGCGGTCGTACCCACCGGGCTTGTTTGCCGCACCGAGTACACCGATCAACGTCGCGCCGACCCGGAGCGGAACGCCGATGAACGCGCGCACCGGCGGATGGCCGGCGGGTTGTCCCACGCTCAACGGGTCGTTCTCGGCGTCATTCGAAATGTACGGTCGATCCTCGAGCAAAACGATCCCGAACACACTCGGCCGCACGGACATAAAGCGGTTCCGCTCCACGAAACCCGGGGTCGTGGGCTCGAAGCCCTTGATCGCGGCGACCAACAAGTTCTCGCCGCTCTCATCGAGGAGCCCGATAAACCCGAACTCCGAACTGGTCAGCTCGAGGCAGTAAGCCAACGCTCGATCTTGGACGTCCGCCAACTCGCGAACCGACGCGATCTCAGTCGAGATGGAGAGCAACGAGTCGAGTTGCTCTCCGAAGGCCTGCGACCTGTCCATCAGAGATCCAGCCGGTTTCGCAGAAGTGAAAGAACGACGTATCAGGCTCCGGCCAAGACCAGCCTATGACCATGACGGCGGAAGCCGACCGCTTCCCACCTGGACGGTCGTGCATCCCCGAAGGACGCGCCACGGGTATCACCCAACGCCGGGACCGGGACGATCGCGATCACGGGACGCTAACAACCGCGAGCGCCACCTGCCGGCACATCGGTGACAGCCGCGTTGGCGCCGTCAGCGCGTTATTGGGCACGCTCGACAGCTCGGCGAGGGGTCAGTCGAGTTGTTGGAGTGCTGCGGTGGCGCGCCGGTCGACGGTTGCGTACCCGTTGGCGGCGGCGACTTCGTGCGCAGTGGTGAGAAGTGCCCGCGCCCGTTTGATGTCGCCGACTTCACCGCGCTCGGCGAGCATGTTTCCCCAGAGGAGGTTGGTGCAGGCGGCGAAGAACTTGGCGTCAAATCGTTCGTTGAACGCGGCCGCCTGTGCGAAATATGCGTTGGCTTCTTCGTAGCGGCCGAGGACGGTGGCGAGACCGCCGAGGTAGTAGCTGACCGGG
>CAZLEC010000379.1:1970-5055 GCA_964558245.1 uncultured Burkholderiales bacterium
TTCTTCGTAGCGGCCGAGGACGGTGGCGAGACCGCCGAGGTAGTAGCTGACCGGGCAGCTCGCCGTCGCGGCCCCCGCCGTTGCCAACAGACTGGCGTACGGTGCGAGCTGGTCGAATATCCGCCCGGCATATTGCGGGTCTCGACAGGCGATGGTGGCTTCCGCGTAGTTGATCATTCCGGCGAGCCAAAGCTGATCGAGCGGAAGGTCGAAACCGGACGCCGCGAACTGCTCCAGGATGAGTCGTGCCTCGTCGGTGCGGTCCGCGTCTGCGTGGGCCATCGCGAGCACACCGGCCAACAATGCCGGTGCAAGGTCGGGTGTGTCGGCCGCCATCTGTTCGATGACCGGGGTCAACTCGCCCACGGTTCCGCGCATCCAACTGATGGTGATGAGCTGCCCGCCGAACTGGACGTACGCGTCGGCTACTCCGTTGTCCGTGCCGAGCTGGAGTGCTTCGGCGGCAAAGTGTTCGGCCTCATCGGCGTCTCCCGCGATCTGCGCGCGCATGGAACCGCTGAACAGATGACCCCAGCGCATCAACGGCTGGTCAAGTTGATTCGCCAACAACAACTCGTTGATCTCGAGGCAGCGGTCGTACTCGTCGAGGTCTCCCGCCTGGGACGCGATCAGTGCTCGCCACGCGGCCGCCCAATAGAGCAGCACGGGGTCGCCGAGCCGGTCGGCGCGAGCTAGGGCGTCGGCCGTCCGGGCCAACGATTGTTCGAGCAGCGGCGGCACGTTGAGCGGAATCGCGACATTGTTGAGGACCCGCACGATGACCGCGTCGACGCCGCAAGCTTCGGCGATGGCGAGCGCTTCGTCGGCGAGGGCCTGGCGGCGATCGAGCGGGCTGCCGTGGGAGAGCTCTGTGCACAAGATCGAGAGCACGAGCGCCCGGTCGGAGTGATCAGTGGGGAGACGCTCGAGTGCCATCTCCAAGATCTCGACCTTGTCGGCGTCGATGGCACCAACCGCCGTGAAGAATCCGCGGTCGTTGGCCAGGGCGGCAGCCACGAGCCGTTCGGTGTCGCCGAGGTCGGCCGCCCGCCGGGCCGCGCCGATAAGCGTGTCCCGAAACACTGGATCGCCGGCCTGGCGTTGCGCGGTGCCGAGCCCGATCGCCAAGTCGAGCCCGAGGGTTGGATCGTGGTCGTCTTGGGCGTAGAGCTCGAGGGCCTGGGAGTAGTAGCGCAGCGCATCGGCGGGAGCGAGGGCACTGAGGGCCGCGTCGCCGGCTTGGCGGGAGTAGTCGATGGCCTTGGCCAGGTCGATGGGTTGGGTGGCGCAGAACCAGTGCCGGGCCAGCTCACCGACGCGTGCGCCGGGACGATCACCGCAGAGGGCTTCGAGGGCCTCGCCGACTTGTCGATGTGCACGCGCTCGACGGTTGGGCCCGAGGTCTTCGTAGAGGGTGCGTTGAATGAGCGCGTGGGCGAAGTTGTAACGGCCCGTGTCGGCCACCTCGCGCACCAGGGACACCGCGATCGCCGCGTCGAGCATGTCGAGAAGGTCATCTTCCGAGGTCTTCGTTGCCCGGGCCAGAACATCGAGGTCGAAGTCGCGGCCGATCACGGCTGCGACCGAGAGGACGCGCTCGGCCTCTTGTCCGAGGCGCCCGACCCGCGCACCGATCACTTCGCGGACGCTGTCGGGCAGCGCGGTTCCGTCGAGGGAGTCGTGCGCGACCCAACGCCCGTTCGCGTCTTGGGCGATCGCACCGGTCTCGGTCAGATGCCGCAGCACTTCGCTGACGAAGAACGGATTGCCGTCGGTCTCGCGATACACCGCGTGGGCCAACCCGATCGCCGCGTCGTCGAGGGTGTGACCGGCGGCCGCCTCCATGAGCGAGACCACGTCGGTGTCGTCGAGCCCGGACAGCTCGACGCGGCCAACACCCTGTTGGCGGCGCAGGGCCGCCAACGTCTCCAAGAACGGATGCGAGCGCGACAACTCGCTATCCCGATAGGTCCCGAGCACGAGGAGCCGCATCGACTGATCCGCCGCCACGACGTGACGCAACAATTGCAGGCTCGCCTTGTCCGCCCACTGCAAGTCATCGAGCACCAACACGACCGGCTGGTGTCGTGACAGCTCGACCAACAAGCCCACCACCGCCGAGAACAGCAAGAAGCGCTCGGTGTCGGTATCCGTCGCAGTTGACGGCGGAAGGTTCAGAATCCTGCTCGCCAGCGCGGGCACCAACCGGACCAGCTCCGACCCGTGCACCTCGACGTGTGCGGCGAGGTCTTCTTCGGGAGCGTGCATGACATAGTGGCCGATCGCCTCGGCGAACAGCTGGTACGGCGTGGCGAGATCTTCTTCGCAGTGCCCGAACAACACGCACGCGCCCGTGTCGAAGGCCGCGCGCGCAGTCTCGGCGACCACCGTTGTCTTGCCGAGCCCGGCCTCGCCCGAGACGATCAGCATTTCGCGTCCGTCGCCCGCGACGACCCGCTTGAACGCGTCAGCCATCGTCGCGGTCTCGGTCTCGCGGCCGATCACACCCACCACGGGACGCACGCTCAAGCGGCCCGGCAACGGCACTGCATTCGTCGCGTTCCCGCCGAGGGGCTCCCAGCGCACCGCGACCGTGTCGACCGGATCGGGCAGTCCCTTCAACTCCAACGGCCCGACGCTGACGCACTCGTGTTTGCTGCGCCGACCCGCCATGGCCCGCACGACGTCCGCCGCGAGGATCTGACCAGCGTCGCACCTCGCGCAGAGTCGAGCGGCCTCGATCACCGGATCGCCGAAGTAGTCGTCGTCTTCTGCCGTGACTTCGCCGCCGCTCAGCCCGACGCGCAAACCGACCGAAATTTCACGGGCGCGGTTGTCGCGTTCGATGCCCTGCTGCATCCCGACCGCGCACGACAACGCCGCCGACGTCGAGGCGAACACAACCATGAGCCCGTCACCCAGGTTCTTCACCTCGGAGCCGCCCGCCTCCGCGACCGCCTGGCGCAAGATCGAGAAATGCTCACGCCGCAACTCGTCGGCCGCGTCCGGTGCCAGGCTCGACGCCAACACAGTCGAACCCACCATGTCGGTGAACAACACCGCCACGTTCTCAGTCGTCAACGAA
>CAZLEC010000380.1:0-5054 GCA_964558245.1 uncultured Burkholderiales bacterium
CGACGAGGAGACCGCCACGACTCGGACGCGATTGTTTCCCGTATCGGTGAAGAGCACGTTGCCATGGGCGTCGACCGCGACGCCCTGCGCCTCGTCGACCCGGGCGCTGACGGCGGGGATGCCGTCGCCGTTCTCGCCGATCAGGCCGGTTCCCACAACAGTGGAGATGTCACCCGGCGCGGCTGCGGCCGGGTGCGCAACGACCGCAAGAGCGGCGGGAGTGACCAACGAAGCAATGGCGATCAACGCCAGCAACCGACTGCCCACCCGGCGCCCGAACGCGCGTCGCCGTACGCGATGGCGCGGTCGGCGGCTACTACGACCATGCATCACAGCCCCCCGGACTCAGCATCCCTGCAATGAGCAGGTTAGAACGCGCGCGTGCCGCGCGGAAGCCCGGATCCGTACCGGATGTATGGACGGCCTCCGGAGCAGGAATTGCACGCCCGTTCGGCAGGTCTCGGGCGGCGACGTCCGGATCGCCCCGCCGGTACCTGCGGCTGAGCTGGTCGAGTCGCCGGCACAGGCGGTGGGAGCGTTGTTCCGGAGGGTCGAGCACATCGGCGATGGCGTCTGCCACTCAGCGTCTCGCGCCAAGGTTGACGCGTGACCAGGTGCGTCCACCATCGCCGGTCTGGAGCAGTACGTCGGACTGTGACCCGATCGTTGCGCCTTCGGTGACGGTGATCCACGCTCGGGTGTCGCTCAATGCCCGCAGCGAGGAGATGAAGCCTTCGAGGGATGCGTACTCCTGAATGGTGGGGGTGTACGGGGGAAGTCCGATCGGGCTGACCGTTCTCCACGACCGTCCGCCGTCTCGCGTGACCGAGATCGTGCGGCTACCGGTATGCGATGTGCCGATCACCCACCACGTGTTCGGTGCGGCGATCGCGACGACCGGAAACGACCCGGCGACGTGGGTGGGGTTCGCGCAGAAACCGTCGCCTCCGGTGGTAGGGAACAGTGCGCTCTGGGTCGGCGTGACTGCTCGTCGCGACCACGTGAGTCCGCCGTCGTGGCTTTGGTAGAACCCGACGACGGTTCGGGAGCCGTGGACGAACGCAACCGGGAGGACGCCGATGTTCGCGAAGAAAGACGGTGAGCCGTAGAGCGCCGCGCCGGCCGTCAAGGCAGGCGGTGACGGGACCGTCAGATGCTTCCATGTCGTGCCGCCGTCAACGGTTCGCCAGACCCATGGCGTCGGGGCGAAGTCGCCGAATGGGTAGTCGTAGGTCAATGGATAGGCGGCGATGCCCACGCGGCTGTTCGTGAACACGACCGGTGCTTGCTCGCAGCCTCCGTGCTCGATGACGGGCCCGATCGCGGACCAAGTGGTACCGGCGTCGGATGTCATCTCCAGCGTGTACGGGCGGTTCGCTCCGATTGCGAACTGCTGACGCCAACCGACCTGCGGGTTGGCGAAGCCGACCACCTCGTAGCCGGCATTGCTCCGCGTTGTCCCGCCCGGCTGTTGCTTCCACGTGTGACCCGCGTCCACCGTGTGGAACAGCACCGTGTCGGTCGCCCCGCCGCCACGGCCGAGGACCCAGCCGTCTTGGGGAGACACGAACGACGCGCTGTTCCAGTACGGACACTCCTGCACTCGCGGCGAGGACGACATGTGCGGCGTCACGTCTCGCCAATGGGAGAAGTCAGTCGAGACGAACACATCGGAACATCCGCCCGAACCCGGTCCCTCGACCACGCCAATCCCGTGACCGAGGAACAGGGGACGCAGCCGCGGAGTCGCGGTCGATGCCGGAGTCGCTATCGATGCCGATGTCGCCCGACGGAGTGTCGTAGTCGTGACTGCGGCTCGGCTCGCGCGTACGACCGCGAGTTTGGCTCCGCCGATCGGTGCTTCCGGTCCGGCGATGCTCCATGCGAGGGTGAGGATGCCGGCGGGCGCGTGGGCTGGGATCGGGATTCGCATCTGGTATCGGATAGCTCCGTTCGCGGGGATCTCGGGTCGGTGGTCGCAGTTGAGCCGGTACGTCTTCACAACCTGCACTCCGTTGCCCTTGATGCTTTCGAAGTAGACCGGACATCGGTCGATGTGCGTCGCGCTGGTCGTGAAGCTGGAGAGCGCGACCACGTAGGTGAGGATCGTGCCGGCGCGTACCGTTGCCGGGACGGTGACGTTGATCTTGAGGAGGCTGTACCACTCGTGGAACGGCTTGGGTCTCACGCCGATCGGGTCGACGCTGAACCCGCCGCACGAGAGATCGAGTGCCGTGCGCGCGACGGTTTGTCCGCCGCCAGGGAGCGTGATGACGAGCCGATGGTAGATGCGCAGAGGGCCGGTTGTCGGCGTGCCGTTGTCGCCGCAGCGCGGCGAGTACACGACCAACATGCCGGATTGGCGCGGAGCGATGTCTCCCGGCGAGAGGTCTCGCGTGAACCGTGTGTGGTCGCCGATGACGGTAGGAAGCCCAGGGCCAGTTGCGGCCACCAGCGTCGGGAACCCGCCGATGAGGCAGGGTGCGGCGCCCCTGTTGGTGAGGTTGACGCCGGTGACGAGCGATGCCGAGCCCGCCGGCTCCGACGAGCCAATCGATGCGCTGATGTGATCGGCGGTACAGGGCGACGCGTTCGTGCCGGGCTGCGCCTCGACGAACGGCGCGAGTTGTCGAGCCGGCAGGTTCGCCCATGGCACATCGAACGCGGCGGGAGCGGTGGTCGAAGTTGCACCGAGAGCGGGCGAATGGCTTGCCGCCCGGACTGTCCGATGGGCGGGTGAACACGCGACCAGGCCAACGAGGAGCACGACCAGAGCGCGACAGAACCCGCGCGGACGACTGATCACCGCATGCCACGCATTCAACGAGACACGCCGAACCGCCCGAAAGTGTTTGGTCGGGGTTCGGACCGGCCACCATGACGCTCGGCCGTGGGGTGCGCCCATTCCGTGTGGATGCGTTATGTGCCCTGGCGTTCGATGAACGCGGTGCGCAGCTCGCCGCTCTTCTCGTATTCACCGACTGCCGTGCAGCTCCGGGACGTCGCGCAGGCCACGCCGGAGAGGTAGCCGTCGGCGATGGACGCGGGGCCGTGGTGGGGCACGATCGACCAGGTGGTGCCGTTCCAGTGCTCGATCAACGGCGAACCGAACGAGCTCCCTTTGAACGATGCGCTTTGGAGGGCTTGTCCACCGACTGCGAGGCAATCGGTGGTGCCGGCGCATTTGATCGCGTGCAGCGTGTTGTCATGAGCGCGGTTCGGGCTGGGGACGACGGTCCAGGCCGTCCCGTCCCATCGTTCGATCAAGCTCTTGTCGGCGGCGGTGCCTCCGACCGCGAAGCAGTTCGTGTTCGACGTGCACTTCACTGCTCTCAGCGCGCCTCCGGTCTTGGAGGACGTTGCGCTGGGCATGATCGTCCACTGGCTACCGTTCCATTGCTCGGCGAGGGGCCGCCAGGCCTTGGTCGGGACCGCGGCGGCGGCACCCCCGGAGTTCCCGACCGTGATGCACGCGGTGCCCGAGGTGCAGGAGATGCCGGACAGTTCGCTGCTCGGCGCGCCGGTGGACGTGGCGTTCGCGCTCGGGACGGTCGCCCAGTGCGCTCCGTCCCAATGCTCGACCTGGGTGTACTCCCCGTACCCGCCGTAGTATTCGCCGACCGCGAAGCAGTCGCGGCTCGTCCGGCACGACACGCCGTGCATGAAGACCACCGCGTACGGCAGGCGAGGTCGGTTCGGACTCGGCACGATCGACCACTTCGCGCCGTTCCATCGTTCCATGAGCGAGCCGCCGGCTCGCCAACCAGTGGCCATGCAAAACCCGGGTGCCGTGCAAGACACCGAGCTCAACAGCGCGAAGATCCGCACCGCCGGAGTCGGCACGACGCTCCACCGTTTTCCGTCCCACCGTTCCACCAAGCCGCGCTCAGCTCGAGAGCTGTCGGAGCCCGACTGGTACGAGCCGACGGCCACACAGTCGTTGCTGCTCAGGCACACGACGCCGTTCAGCGAGCTGACGATCCAGGCCGCGGGGTGCGGGCTGGGTTGCAACGACCAGCCGGCGCTCGCATCCGCCGGGACGGTCAGCGTGCCGACGGTCCCGAAGATGAGCATGAATGCCACCGCGAAACGTCCGACAACTCTCGCCGGCTTGCGGCGCGATGTGCGACGCCCGAGAGCGATTCCCGCGTCAATGACGGTCGGGCTGAGCGGCTTTCGCCGATGGATACCGTCGGATAACAGGATCGTTCTCATCGCGTTATTATGACGCCACGCGGGACCGGACCCCCCACATGTTGGTGCGTTTCCTTTTGGGGACGTGCACGATTGCACGGCTGTGAAGCCAAGGAAGGCGCACCACAAGCCGACCCGCGTTGCCGAAGCGGAGGCCCGGCGCGAAGCGTCGGCCTACGTTCACGCTGTCCTCACGCGGATTCCACCGGAAGCGGTCTGTGCCGGAGGGGCACGCCGTGCGTCCCGGTGGACGCGATCGCAGTTGAGCGTGCGGCTGGGATGGTTCGAGCCCGGCCATTTCTCTCTTCGGATTGTCGCGTGTGCACATCCGCGAGCCGGCCTCCAAAGACGGCCTTGAGGATGCCTCGCGCGTCACGGGGTCGGAAGATCTCTTCCCGGGTCAGGTGTTGCGGCGGGCGCGGGCGCGGCGTTTGCCTTCGTGCATCGCTTGCACGCGCGGGATCGGGATCTGATGGCCCTCCTCGAGGAGCTCGGGCGGCAGTGTTTGCGGATCGGGCATCTGCTCCGACCACGGATCGCGCCCGTCGAGTGTGGCGGCCGCGTTGTGCACGGTGAAGTCGGCGGGCACGACGTCGTCGAGGTTGTCCCAGCTCAACGGGAACGAGACGGGAACGCCGGGCCGCGCTCTCGGGCTGTACGCGGCGATCACCGTCGCGCTGCCGACGCGCGTTGCGTCGACGAACACTTTCCCGCCTCGGTCCTCCTTCATGAAGGCCGTCGTTGCGATCGCGGGGTCCAACTTCTCGGCGCGCGCCGCGATCGCCCGGGTTGCGGCTGTGGCATCCTCCATCGAGGCTTGCCCGTCGATCGGCACGAAGATGTGCAGGCCCTTGGCGCCG
>CAZLEC010000381.1:0-5054 GCA_964558245.1 uncultured Burkholderiales bacterium
GTGCTCGCCGACCCCGAAGGCAACGAGTTCTGCGTGCTGACACCGCGCTGAACCTCGTCGCTTCGGCGCAGTTGGTGCGCGTCGCCGCGCGTCAGGCGGCGCTGCCGTAGAAGTGTGCGTCGCCGAAGTCGAAGACCCCGCCGTCGCCGGCGACGAGTCGGTAACCGTTGCCGGTGGGCGTCGCGAGCATGGCAGTAATCGGTGCGTTCAGGTGCAGGTTCCCGGTGGAGCCGAGAAACGGTGCGTTGAACGAGAAGACGCCGCCGTCGGACGCCACCTCCCAGTATCCGCCCGTCTTCGGGTCGGTGGTCATGCCGACGATCGGCTGGTTGAGGGGCTTGCCGGCCATCGATCCGAACACAGGTGCCGAGCCGTAGGCGAAGATGTGGCCGTCGGCCAAGACTTCGCGGTATCCGTCGACTCTGCGGCCGCCGGTGATGCCGATGACCCGTTGATTGACAGCGGTGCTGCCGAAGGTGAGGGCCAGCAGGCGGGCGTCTCCGAGGTGGAAGGTGCTGAAATCGGCGCCGGCGAGCCAGTAGCCGTATCCGTCGCTCGTGGGCGCCATCCCGACGACCGGAACGCCCGCGCGCGCCTCGCTGGCGGCGGAGCCGTAGAACTGTGCATCACCGAATCCGAACACGCCGCCGTCGGCGCCGACGAGCCAATAGCCCTTGTGGTCGTGCGTGGCTGCGATCCCCACGATCGCGGCAGCGGGGGTGATCCCCCGGCTCGGCAACGAGCCGTAGAAGTGAGCGTCGCCGTAGCTGAACACGCCGCCGTCGTTGCCGACGAGCCAGTAGCCCTTCCCGTCGGCCGTGTTCGCGATCCCGACGATCGTGCGGGGCCGCGCGGTCGTGACGGTGAAAGGCACGGACACCGTGATCGCGGTTGCCGGATTGTTGGTCGTGTCGCAGGTCAGAGAGAACACGTAACGGCCGGGTGCAACTGCGGGGACGAGGAACGCTTCGGTGCCGAAGTCGCCGATGAACGGGAGGCTCTGCGAAACGCCTCGAGCGCCCGCGGCCTCGAACGTCACACCGCCACAGCCGTTGCCGGCCGGCCCGAACCCTACGGTCACGACGGAACCCACCGCGCCCGAGCTCGGGCTCACCGAGAGGCTCGGCGCAATCGTTGCCGAAGCCGTCGACGGCGTGCCGACGACCACTCCCGCGGCCATCAAGACCGCGCACGTCACGATGCCCCACCCGCGCCAAGAGTCGCGGTTACCCGGTCGCATCTTCATCGGATTCCTCCTGCCGGCTGTCATCAATGCGGGGCACGTCCGACTCGCGAAGCTTCGAGGCGAAGCCACGAGGTAGCCAGGGCCAAAGGTCCCTTGTCGTGCGAGGTTCGGTGCCACGACGCACACCACAACCATTGAGAGTCCCCGCGCCGCCAGAATGTTCACTCGCGAACCGATTACCTCGCGACGTCGGAGTACGCTGCGCGGCCGTGCCGGAATGGAAGGCGATCGAGCAGGCCGAACCCGAGTTCGCGGCGCGGGTGCGGGAGCTGTTCGACGCCGGTCGTCACAAGACGATCGCGACGCTGCGCGCCGACGGCTCGCCCCGCATCTCGGGCATCGAGTGCGAGTTCACCGGCGGCCAACTCCGCTTCGGTTCGATGAACGCCGCCCGCAAGGGCGCGGACCTCGGGCGGGATCCCCGGTTCGCCCTGCACGGTCCGAACTTCCACCCGGAGGACGGCAAGGAAGGCGACTGGCCGGGCGAAGCGAAGATCGCGGGCCGAGCCATTCCCGCCGGCCCGGTGATCACCGACGAGAAGTCGGGCGAGCAACCCGACGGCGAGATGTTCGTCGCCGACATCACCGAGGTCGTCATCACCGGACTGAACGCCGAAGCCACCAAACTCGTCGTCGAGTCGTGGACGCCCGAGCGCGGGCTCCGAAGGGTCGAGCGGGACTAACAGGCGGACCCGCGCCCAATCGTCGAAGCCCGTCGAGTCGCCGCGACGGTGGACAACACCGGTTGCCCCGATCACGGCACACATGCGAGCCTGCGACACGCAGGCGACACCGAAAGAGAGCGAGTCACCATGGCTTCGGAGTTGATCTTGGAGTTCGAGGGCGTCACGACCAAGGAGTACGACGCAGTCAACAAAGAGCTCGGCATCGACATGCAGAGCGGCAAGGGTGACTGGCCCGACGGACTCGTCGCCCACTCCGCCGGCCTCAACGGTGCGGGACACCTCGTCGTGATCGAAGTGTGGGACACCCCCGAGCACCAGGCCCGGTTCATGGAGGGGCGCCTCGGCGAGGCGCTCGCCAAGGGCGGCATCACCGGACCGCCCTCGAGCGTCACTTGGATCGAGCTGGTCGCTCACCACTATCTCGGGAGCTGACGCAGACGTCGGCGTGAACCGTCTTCCGCACGGCTACACGAACTTCACTCGCCTGGTCGACGGACGAGTGGAAAAGACCTACGACGGGCCGCGGCGTTGGGCGAGCTCGACCCGGGAATCGGCGTGTCTTCTCGGACTCGCCGGCCGATTGCCCGTCGCCCATGTCGTGGAGAGCGACCTCTCCGTCCCGCGGCTGAACCTGAGCATGGTTGCGGGCCGTCACGGCCAAGACCTCATCGACGAAGGACACGCGTCGGCGGTGCTGCGTCTGACTGGCCAGGCGCTGCTCGCGCTGCAACGCGTGTCACCCGAAACAGTTCCCGGTCTCGTCGGTCACGGCCCGGTGATCGTGCACGGCGACTTCGGACCGCAGAACATGCTCTTCGACCTGCATGCCGATCGTGTCACCGGTGTTCTCGACTGGGAATCGGCCCACATCGGCGATCCGATCGAAGACCTCGCGTGGGCCGAATGGATCGTTCGCATGCACCACCCCGAAGCGATCGATGCGCTCGACGCGCTGTTCGAAGCCGCCCGGCAACGGCCGCCCTGGGCCCGGCGACGGAGAGCAATGCTGCAACAGATCGACGACCTGATCGGATATTGCGACTCGGCCGGCAAGCATCACTCGGCCGCCGATTGGCGCGCTCGACGAGCCCGAACCGAGACCTGGACCGGCGAACAACACTGAACCGCCGCGCCTAGTCGTCATCGTCATCGTAGCCGTCGTTCCAACATCCGCACGAGATGAGCTGCCACCCGCACCGCGGGCAGCGCTCGAGATCGCAGCCGAGATGGTGAAAACCACCGGGCTTCGCACCACAATCGCCGCAGCGCCGGCGTCGGCAACGGTCACGCGCGTATTGCGCACCTTCGATCGTCACCTCCGAAAGCGTGCAGCCTTGCGCGGTCGTCATTTCCAGGTTGCAGTCCGTGCATGTCGCCATGCCGACGATGATGCACCCGGGGTGAGACATCGAGTCCCGATCGCCTCCGCAGGTGCCGGAACGCGGCGCGAACTTCGTGTCAGGTCGATCGTCGACCCGACGACGCCGCCTTCGATGATCCGGCGACGCGGCCGGCGGTCACCGCTTTCAGCTCGTCCATCGAGTCGCGCATGAGCTCCTGCAGGGTCCGTTCGCCGCTCTCGGTGACCCATCGCTCGAACGCAACTCGAAACACCGCGATCCCGGCCTCGGCGGTCAACGTCGCGGCCGGGCGGAGGGCGCCGCGGGAGCACAACGCGTCGGCGAGCGCGTCGGCGAGCGTCGCGAGCTTGATCAGCTCGCGCTCGCGCAACTCCGCGTTCGCGGCAATGACCGCGTGGCGCTGCCGCGCGAAATCACGGCGTTCCTGCAACAGCGCGCCGGCCGCGTCGAGGGCACTCGCGACGGCATCGATCGGCGCGGCCGAAGCGGGCGCGGCGACTGCGGCGCTCACGAGGAGCTCCTGCAACGTGACCGCGCCGCCGAACAGGACCTCGCGCTTGTCGGCGAAGTGCCGGAAGAACGTGCGCTCCGTCAATCCCGCGCGCTGGGCGATCTCGGCGACGGTGGTGTTCTCGAAGCCACGCTCGCCGTAGAGGGCGAGTGCGGCTCCCTCGAGCCGCCCGCGGCTATCCGGTTGCCAACGCCCCATGCGCCGATGGTAGTGGCCGATGTCAGTTGCTGACATCGTAGGTGTAGGGTGACGGCAGTAACTGACATGACCATTGGAGGTCTGCTCATGCGTATGTTCGTCACCGGCGCGTCCGGCTGGATCGGCTCCGCCGTCGTGCCCGAGCTCATCGGCAGGGGCCATGAGGTGGTCGGGCTCGCTCGCTCGGACGCCTCGGCCCGCGCGCTCACCGGCGCCGGAGCCGAGGTGCAGCGCGGCACGCTCGACGACCTCGACATCCTGCGCAAGGCGGCCGGCGACTCCGACGGGGTGATCCACCTCGCCTTCGAGCACGAGCTCGCGTTCTCGGGCGACTTCCAGGGAGCGGCCGACGCCGACCGTCGCGCGGTCGAGGCAATCGGCGAGGCGCTCGCGGGTTCCGATCGACCGTTCGCCATCGCCTCCGGCATCCTCGGGCTCGCCCCCGGACAGCCGGCAACCGAACGCGACGGGCACACGCTCGACCCGTCGGCCGCCGCGTTCGGCACCGGGCCGCAGACCCGCCATGCCACCGCCGAGCTCGTGCTCTCCCTCGCTTCGAGTGGCGTCCGCTCGTCGATCGTCCGACTGGCCCCGACGGTGCACGGCGACGGAGACACGGGGTTCGTCGCGACACTCGTCGACATCGCGCGCGCCAAGGGCGTGTCCGGCTACATCGGCGACGGCGCCAACCGCTGGCCGGCCGTCCACCGATTCGACGCCGCCCGACTGTTCCGTCTGGCGATCGAGAACGCGCCCGCCGGCTCGACGTTGCACGCGATCGCCGACGAAGGCGTGCCGGTGCGCGACATCGCCGCGGTCATCGGCAAACACCTCGACGTTCCCGTGATCGCAGTCGCGCCCGCGGACGCGGCCGCGCACTTCACCTGGCTGTCCGGCTTCCTCGGGATCGACAGCCCGGCCTCGAGCGCACTGACTCGCGAGTTACTGGATTGGCAACCCACGCATCCCGGGCTCCTCGCCGATCTCGACGAGGGCCACTACTTCGAACCGGCCTAGCTGACGACACGGCCCCCTCATTGCGAGGGGGCCGT
>CAZLEC010000382.1:0-5026 GCA_964558245.1 uncultured Burkholderiales bacterium
GCAACCGCGACCGCGACCGTGAGGCTCGACACCACGCCACCGATGCTCACTCACATCACGGGCGGCGGGAGCACGATCTATCCGTTGTGCAGCAAGTGCGGGAACACGACGTTCCGACCGAAGGTCACGGTCAACGAGAGCGGCCAGCTGTGGCTGGTCGTTCCCTATTACCCGCTTCACGAGAGTCTCGGCGCTGCGCAACCTCACGCGAGCACCGGCACGTTCCAGCTCACGTGGAACGGCCGCGACGCACAAGGCCGGGTCGTACCCCAAGGTGGCTACAAGTACTACTTCACCGCGCTGGACTCGGTCTTCAACCGCCGAACGACGCCGAATTACATCGTTCACGTTTCCCACAAGAGGTCGCCGTGACTCCCTACACCATCGAGATGCGCACACTCAGCGAGCTCGACACCGCGGTCGAGTACGCGACCGTTTCGTTCGCGGAGATCGGCCCGTGGATGCAGAAGGCGCTCGGCGAGGTCGCGCACTACCTCGAACGCAAGGGCGCGGGCCCGGCGGGGATGCCGTTCGCGCGCCACCACATGAGAAGCGACGGGCGTGTCGACGTGGAGGCCGGGTTCCCTGCCAGCACACCGACGAGCGGTGAAGGTGAGGTCGAACCGTCGGACCTTCCGGCCGGCGTCGCCGCGGTGACCGTTCACGTCGGCCCGTACGACACGATCGCACCGGCCTATGCGGCGCTCCGAGCATGGATACGAGAACGCGGGCACGAGCCGTTGGGTGACGCGTGGGAGGTCTACTTGACCGATCCCGACGCCGAGCCCGACCCGTCGACCTGGCGAACCGAGGTGATCCAGCCGTACGCGGTCGCGGGCAACTGACGAGGCGCGGCGCCGACGGCTGTGCATCATCGAGCATGAACCCGCGCCGCCACAACCAATTTACCGCGGGGGAGGGGGCTTGCCGCAAGCGACCCAAACGTGCTCACCATGACTCGTTCGCGGCGCCGATCACGGCCGGCCGCGGTGAGTCTTGGAGCGACGATGGTCGATCATGCGGTGGTGATCGCAGGCGGCGGCCCGACCGGGCTGATGTTGGCGGGCGAGTTGGCGCTGGCGGGAGTCGACGTCGTCATCGTCGAACGACGCGCGAACCAAGAGCTCGACAGCACGCGCGCCCGCGGTCTGCACTCGCGCACGATCGAGGTGCTCGATCAGCGCGGCATCGCCGATCGGTTCCTCGCGGCGGGGCAGGCGATGCAGATCCAGAGCTACGCCCGGATCCCGTTGGACATCAGTGACTTTCCGACCCGCCACCACTACGGGCTCGCGCTGTTGCAGGCCCACTTCGAGCGCATCCTGGCCGGCTGGGTCGGCGAGCTGGAGGTGCCGATCGCTCGCGAGCGTGAGGTGACGGGCTTCGCGCAGGACGACGCCGGCGTCGACGTCGAGCTGGCCGACGGCGAAACGCTGCGGGCGGACTATCTCGTCGGGTGCGACGGCGGACGCAGCGTGATCCGAAAGGCGGCCGGCATCGAGTTCCCCGGGTGGGACCCGACAACGAGTTGGATCATCGCCGAGGTCGAGATGAAAGAGCAGCCGGAGTTCGGCATGCGCGAAGGTGGTGGCATCGGCCCGGTGGAGGACACCGGGCGGGTCGGGGTCGCGCTCAAGGAACGACACGTCGAACACGCCGGCGAGCCGACCATGCGGGACCTGAGAGAGGCGCTCATCGACGCGGACGGGACCGACTACGGCGCGCACAGCCCGACCTGGATCTCCCGTTTCACCGACATGACGCGGCAGGCGGCGTCGTACCGCGCGGGACGGGTGCTGCTCGCCGGCGACGCGGCCCACGTGCATCCGCCGCAAGGTGGACAGGGCCTCAACACCGGTGTGCAGGATGCCGTGAACCTCGGATGGAAGCTGGCCCAGGTGGTCAACGGGACATCACCCGACCGCCTCCTCGACACGTACCACGCCGAGCGGCACCCGGTCGGTGCCCGCGTGCTGCACAACTCCATGGCGCAGATGGCGCTCAGCGGCACCGACGCGCGCACCGACGCGTTGCACGGCACCGTGGCCGAGCTGCTGAGCATGGACGAGCCGCGTAAGCACGTCGCCGGGATGCTCTCCGGTCTCGACATCCGCTACGAACTCGGAGTCGCGCACCCGCTGCTCGGGGGGCGCATGCCCGACCTCGACCTGCAAACTGCCGACGGTCCGACGCGCGTCTTCACCCTGCTGCACGACGCCCGGCCCGTGCTCCTCCACTTCGGTGAACCCGGCGGCTTCGACATGTCTCCGTGGGCGAATCGAGTGCGGTTGATCGACGCCACGCACGACGGTGTGTGGGAGCTACCGGTGATCGGCGAGGTCACGGCGCCCACGGCCGTGTTGATCCGACCCGACGGACACGTCGCCTGGGCCGGGGACCTCAGTGACCCGGAGCTGCCGCGAGCACTCGCGACCTGGTTCGGCGCGGCCACTCCGCCTTAGTCGGGGTCGACGACTCGCAATCCTCGGCGCGGTTCGCTCGCGGCCAGCATGTCGACGATCTTGCCCGCGGGCGTATCGGGATGATCGAGGTGGACTTGAAGCGCGAGCAGCGAGGCCTCGTGCGCGAGCGCCAGGACCAGCCGGCCGAGCTCGTTCGGGTCGGCGGGGAGCTCGAGGTCGTACTCCGAGCCCTCGGTCTCGAGCATTCCCTTGATGAGCGTCCGCGCGGCGGCCGCGTCGCCGGCGGTGACGTCGAGCTTGATGATGGGCGGTTCGTCGGTCATGGCGACACTGTGCCCGGCCGTGACCACCGTGTCATGGCATCCACCGATCGAGCGCGCGCAAACGGCGCAACAGCCGGCAAGCGTCGAAATCTGCGGACCTTCCGGCGCACGGCTCCTACGCTGGCCGGCCATGGCCCGCTTCCACGTCGCCACGCTCACGCCGACCAAAGCCGAGCTCATCGCCGAATGGACCCCGACTCAACCGTGGGGTCTTCCGGCTGACGTTCCCGTCGAAGTGATCGGTTCCTATCGGTTCGACGATCCCGATGGTCGGGTCGGCATGGAGACCCACCTCGTGTCCGCGGGCGGCACATTGCTGCAGGTCCCGCTCACCTACCGAGACGCTCCGCTCCAGGGCGCCGACGACGCGTTCATCGTCGAGATGCAGCACTCCGTGCTCGGCGCCCGCTGGGTCTACGACGGACTGCGCGATCCTCGATTCGTCGTCATGCTCGCCGCGGTGGCCATGACCGGTCAGGGCGAAGCCCTCGGAATGGCCGTGTACGACGACCGGTGGTATATCGCGCCGAGCAACGTCCGCATCCAGGGCGGGGGCTGGACGCAGGAGCGCGTGCCGGTCGACGGTTTCGAAGTCGGAGATGGCGACGCGACGCGCGTCGTGTTGCACAACGACCGGTTCGACCTCACGGTGTTCCGGCGGCCCGCGCCCGGACCTTGCCCCGCGATCGGGCTCACCGCGACCTGGGGCGGCCGGCCGAACCCCGTCGTGCTCGCCGAGGTGACGGAACGCTCGACGTGACCTGTTCACCGGTCTCGTTCAGGGTGACGTAACGCTCGAGTCGACGGTCACCGTCTCCAAGTCGCGTCCGACGGTGATCGTTCCCGAGTAGCCGCCGTCGCGCAGGTCCTTTGCGAAGGCTTCGCGGTCACCGGGTTGGTTCGGTGGCGGAATCAGATGAGTCAGCACGACATGCGGCACTTTGGCGCGCTCCGCCATCGCGCCGAGGGCAACGGTGTCGGCGTGGTAGCTGAAGATGGTCTCGAACGGCGTGCCGGCGATGAGCGACGCGAGCGCGGTCGCGCGGCACGCCTCGTGCACGAGGAGGTCGGCACCCGACACCAAGACCTCGACCTCCGCGCACACTCGAGTATCGCCCGAGATGACGACGGCGCCGTCGGGGGTTTCGACGCGGTAGGCCACCGCGTCGGGTACCGGTTCGTGGTGGACGCCGACGGCGAGCACACGCACCGCGCCGTCGTCGCTGCGCCACACTTCCGTTGGCGCGGCGGGCGTCGCGAACGTTCGCAGGTCGACACCGACCGGCCCGGTACCGACGTGCTCGCGGCGCAGCGCGATGTCTTCGTCGAACGGGTCGAGCATGCGCCGGACGAACCGCGCCGCGCCGCCCTCCGGCGCCACGATGATGAGTGGGCCCGACGCCTGGAGTTGCTGACCGATCCAACGCGACATCGCGAGGTCGGGGAGGCCGACGACGTGATCGCTGTGCACGTGCGTCAGGAACACGGCCGCGAGAGCGCCAGGTGGGGTGCCCGCTTCCATCAGCCGCAGCACCGTGGCGCGGCCGGCGTCGAACTGCAGCGCGACGTCACCACGGCGAACCAGCGCGCCGGCGCCGGCACAGCCGGCTTGCGGAACGGGAACGCCGATGCCGGTGAGCACCACTTCGGTGGTCACGGCTGCCGGGTCTTTCCCGAGTACACCAATCTGCTCTCCCGTGGAGCCGGGCGCCGTCATCTCGCTTCGTCAGGCGCTTCCGAACAGGAGACGGCAGACGGCGTCGGCGTGCGCTTCGATCACAGCCTCCGACGACGGGTCGAGCGCGCTGAGCCGCCGGCACTCGGGTGCGAGCACGAACATCGTCGGGCCGGCTCCCGTGAGGATGTAATAGAGATGTGGGGCCGGAATGTTCGGGATCGCGCCCTTGCGGGCGAGACTCTCGAAGATCGCGATCGTCGCCTCGTAGATCGGGCGCACGTGGTGTTCGACGAGGTAGTCCATACGCGGCCCGTCGGCCTTGGACTCCTGCATGATGATCCGGTGGAGCTGCGGGGTCCGCGCCGAGAAGGTGATGAACTCGCGCACGCGGAGCTTGGCGCTGGTGACGTCGTCTACCCCGCGCAGGCCGGCGGTCCGCTCGTCCATCGTCTTGTTCAAGAGGTCGAACAGTGAGTCGACCGCGGCCCGCCAGAGCTCGTCCTTCGAGCGGAAGTGGTAGTTCAGCAAGGGCTGGGTGACGCCGGCTCGCGCCGCGATCTCCCGCGTCGTCGCGCCGTCGAACGAACGCTCGGAGAACAGGT
>CAZLEC010000383.1:0-5024 GCA_964558245.1 uncultured Burkholderiales bacterium
GCACGCAGCGGGTGCGGAGTCGTTGCGCTCAGTGCGACCACGCGAGTCCCTCCAACGCCGCCCCGCGCTGCGGCCGCGGCCGCGTCGCTCGCCGCGAGCAAACCCGCGAGCGAAAGATCGGCGGTGTGCGCAAAGCCGGTGGTGTCACCTCGCACGACGCGCAGGCCCGCGCCGCGGTCACGTCCCGAAACGAGCTCCTCGACCCGGCCGTCGTCGAACCGGGCGCTCGACGACCGGCGGTCCTCCACGAACACCTCGGCGAAATCGCCCCCGTCGCGCAGTGCTCGCTCGATGGCCGACTGCAGCACGTCGTGATGGATCAACGGTTGGGTCATGTCGCTCGCATCGTGCTCGGAGGAGGTCGGGGTGTCTATCGTAAGCGGATGCCGCTCGCGCCCGGTCTCACGGCATCGCTGACGCTCGTCGTCGACGATGTCGACACCGCGCTCGCACTGCGGAGCGGTGACGTGCCCGTGCTCGGCACTCCCCGGCTGATCGCACTCGCTGAGGAAGCGAGCATCGCGGCGATCGGCGACGAGCTCCCCGAAGGCCGCACGACGGTCGGATATCAGGTGCAGCTCTCGCACATGACGCCCACGCCCGTCGGGGGCACGGTGGTGGCCGAAGCCACGCTCGAGCAGGTCGAGGGCCGCCGACTCACGTTCCGCGTGGCCGTCAACGACGCACGCGGGCTGGTCGCGGCCGGCCGCATCACGCGGGTAGTGGTGGAACGGGGCCGATTCCTCGATCGGGCCCAGAGCGAAGGCCGATGAGCGCCGACGCGGTGCTCGTGGTCGAGCGCGCCGGCGATCACGCGACCCTGACCCTGAACCGGCCCGAGAAGCGCAATGCCCTGTCGGTCCGGCTCCGTGACGAGATCAGCGATGCGCTCGACGAGTTGGCTACCGACCCGGCGATCAAGGCCGTCGTGATCACGGGCGCCGGCCCCGTCTTCAGCGCCGGCTTCGATCTCTCCGAGTTCGACCGGGCCGCGAGCGACGACGCCTTCATGCGACAGCTGTGGGACTCGAGCGACCGCTACCACGAGACGGTGCTGCACTTCCCACTGCCGACGCTGGCCGCGATCAACGGCCCGGCGCTGGCCGGCGGCTTCGACCTGGCCGTGCTCTGCGACCTGAGGGTCGCGTCGTCGACTGTCCGGTTCGCCCATCCCGAACGCACCTTTGGCGACGTAGTGTACGGACCCCTGCAGGACCTCGTGGGCGGCGCGGTCGCCCGGGAGCTCACGATCGGCGGTCGGGAAATGACTGCCGACGAAGCGCACGCCGTGCACCTGGTGGGCGAGGTCGTGCCTCCCGAGGCGCTGGCCGAGGCGACTCGAGCGATCGTGGCCCGCGTCGTCGCCGCCCCCCGCGACGTGCTCCAACGCACCAAGGCCAAGGCCCTCGCCCGGGCCGGCTACGCCCCCGGCACCCGAACCCTCGACCTCTAACCCGTCGTCGAGCGCGCCATCAGATGGTGCAGTTGAGGGCCGTATAGCGTCGCCGAGTGCACCATCACATGGTGCACTCGAGGGTCTTATGGGGACGCCGACCGCACCATCAGATGGTGCACTTGGGGTCAGGCGAGGTTGCTGGACCGGGGGTAGGCGTCGGCGGGGTCGGTGAGGACGTTCACGAGCGAGACGCCGGGCTCCGCGAAGGCGCGGTCGAGGGCGGGACCGATGTCCGAGGGCTCGGTCACCAGCTCACCCCGGCCGCCGAGCGCGGCGACCACTTCGTCGTACCGGATACCCGGGCTGAGCTCGGCCACCACGTCGTAGCCGAACAACGCCTGCATCGGATGCTTCTCGAGGCCCCATATCCCGTTGTTGCCGACGATCGAGACGACGTTCACACCATGACGCACGAGCGACTCGAAGTCGCCGAGCGCGAAGCCGATCGCGCCGTCGCCGAGCAGCAGCACGACTTGCCGGTCGGGGTGCGCGAGGCCGGCGGCGAGCGCGTATCCGGGACCCATCCCGAGGCAACCGTACGGCCCGGGATCGAGGAAGGTCCCCGGCTGGTAGCTGTCGACGAACTTGCCCGCGTACGACACGAAGTCGCCACCGTCGCCGATCACGATCGCGTCACGAGCCAGCCGGGCGCGCAGCTCGCCGTAGATCCGGGCCGGCTTGATCGGCGCGCTGTCTGCCTCCAACATCGGCGCCTCGGCGGCACGCTTCGATCGCTCGTCGTCGCGCAGCAGGCCGACCCAGTCGCCGCGCGCCGACGACGACGCGGCCGGCGCGCCGAGGTCGGCGAGCGCACGGAATGTCTGCGCCAGGTCACCGGCCGTCGACGCGGCGAGGTTCGCGTGCGCCGCGACCTGTGACTCGGCGTCGCACAGGTGCACGACCTGCGCGTCGCCGAAGCGCCCGAAGCCGAGCCGGAAGTCGAGCGGCGTACCCGCGACGAGCACGAGGTCGGCCTGTTTGAGCGCGATCGCGCGCGCGCGAGAGAACGCGAGCTCGTGATCGGCCGGAAGCGTTCCCCGACCCATCCCGTTGACGAACGTCGGGACGCGCGCCTGCTCGACGAAGCGTCGCATCTCGTGTTCGGCTTCGGCCCAGTAGACGTCGCCACCCGCGACGAGCACCGGACGGCTCGCGCCCGCGATCAGCTTCGCAACGCGGGCAACGTCGTCGCCGTCGGGCTCGGCGCCGCGTCGTGCGCCGCCGACCGCCGCCAGCTCGATGTCACCGGGCCCGAACGCGTCGAGCGGGATGTCGACGAAGGTCGGGCCGCGATGCGGTGTGGTCGCCGCCACGCACGCGGCGTCGACCTCGGCGACGATCGAGGCCGCGGAGGTTGCAGTCGCGGCGCGCTTGGTGACCGGAGCCACGATCGGCACGTGGTCGAGCTCCTGCAGGGAGCCCGCGCCCCACCGTTGCTGCGGGGCGCGTCCGGCCAACACGATCAAAGGTGAGCCGTTCATCCCGGCCGCGGTCATCGCGCTGACGCCGTTGGTCACGCCCGGCCCGGCGGTGATCGCCGCGCAACCGAGCCGGCGGGTGACCTTCGCCCAGCCCTCCGCGGCGAACACGGCGGTCTGCTCGTGCCGCGTGTCGATCAGACACAGCTCGGCCTGCACCGCGCCGTCGTAGAGCACGAAGAGGTGCCCACCCGACAGCGTGAACATCGCATCCACACCGTGCCGGCGAAGCACCTCTACGGCGAGGCGACCGACATGCGCCTCCACGGCCGGCTAACGCGCGTTCGCGGGCAGCGCGACGAGGAAGCCCTCGAGCGCGGCGATCCACGCGGCGGGGTTCTCGAACTGCGGCGAATGGCCCGCGTCGGGAATGACCACGAGCTGCGCGCCGGGGATCGCCGCGGCCATCGCGTTCGACGCGAGCACGAAGGGCTTGTCCTGCTCGCCGACCAGAAGCAGCAACGACATGTGCAACGACGCGGCCATCGCGGGCAGATCGTCGGTTTGGTAGGCAAGCTCCTTGATCAGGGTCGCCCACATGATCTCCGACATGTCGGCCCACTTCCGAGCTTCGAACTCGGGATAGCCCGGACGGTCGGCGAGCACACGCTTGTACGCGGGTGAATCCAGCGCGCTCGCAAAGTCCATGAGCTCCTTCAGCGCCGCCTTGCCCTGCGTGAGCGCGACGTCGACCGCGATGTCGAGGAGCTCCGGATCGAAGCCCGGAACCGGGCCCGCCGACGTGTCCATCATCACGAGCGCGTCGACGCGGGAAGGTTCGTGCAGCGCGATCTTGCGCGCGACCATCCCGCCCATCGAATGCCCGAGCAGCCGGAAGTGGTCGAGCCCGGTCGCGTCCGCCACCGCGACGGTGTCGGTGACGAGCCGCGCGAAGGAGTAGGCCGCGGGATCGGACGGATTGTCGCTCGCGCCGTGACCGCGATGGTCGAAGACCACAACCGTGTGGTTGCGCGCCAACGTCGGGACGTGGTCGGCGAAGTCCTCCTTCGCCCCACCCAAGCCGTGCACCAGCAACAGCCCGGGACCGCCACCGACGACCTCGGCCTCGAGACCCACCCCGTCGTCCATGGTGATCCGCATGCGTACATGCTCACGCGAATCGGGTGCGTCGCGCCAGACGGCCGGGCCGAACCGCCCGGCCCGTGCACGTAGGCTGGCCGCGATGTCCGGAGAACCCGCCGTCGCGCGGCGGTCGGGGACGGGGTGGAAGCTCGCACTTCGCCTCGTCGTCAGCGCGGTCTTCCTCGCCGTGCTCGTCAACCGCGTGCCCGGCCTGGCCGACAGCATCCCCTCACGCCACCCGCTCCACACGGCACTCCTGCTCGTCGCCGCGGTGCTCACGGTCTTCGCCGGCATCGTGTTGTCGGCCTGGCGCTGGCAGCAGGTGCTCGCCGTGTTCGACGCGCCCGTGCCGCTGAAGGTCCTCACCGGGCACTACCTCGCGGGCCAGTTCGTGGGCAACGTCCTCCCGTCGACGATCGGCGGCGACGTGCTGCGGGTCACGCGGGTTGCCAAGACCATCGGCTCGACCACCACCGCGTTCGCGTCGGTGGTGCTCGAGCGGCTGAGCGGCATGATCGCGCTCCCCTTGCTCGTCGTCGCCGGGTTCGCGCTCAGACCTTCACTGCTCCACGTCGCGCACGCGTGGGTGGCGCTGTTCACCGCCGCGGTCACCCTCGGCGCCCTCGGTTTGATCCTCGTCGCCGCCGGGCATCCGGGGCTCGGCGGCCGGTTCGCCAGCAACGAGAACTGGACCCGGTTCATCGGCGCGGTGTTCCACGGGGTCGATCGGGCCCGGCGTGAGCCGCGCCAGATGTTGCGCGTTCTCGCCACGGCCCTCGTGTATCAATTGTCGATCGTGCTGTCGTACTTGCTGATCTTCCACGCCCTCGACCGGCAGGTGCCGATCGCGGCCACGATCGCGTTCATCCCTGCCGTGTCGATGCTGCAGGTCCTGCCGATCTCATTCAACGGCCTCGGCGTTCGGGAGAGCGCGCTCGTACTGTTCCGTCATGGCTTCGGCATCAGCGCGGGCGCCGCGGGCGCGGCCGGTCTGCTCTGGTACGGAT
>CAZLEC010000384.1:0-4999 GCA_964558245.1 uncultured Burkholderiales bacterium
TCTCGTCCATGTCGATCGTGCCGTCGCGGCCGACGTAGTCGACGCACACGTCGAGCACGTGCGCGCCTTCCTTCACCTGTTCGCGCGCCATCTGGACGCACGAGTCCCAGTCGGCTTCGAGCATCGCGTCGCGGAACTTGCGCGAGCCGTTCGCGTTCGTGCGCTCGCCGACCGCGAGGTACGCGAGCTCCTGGTGGAACGGCACGTGCGAATAGATCGACGAGCAGCCGGGCTCGTGCTCGGGCGAACGGACCACCGGCGCGCGGTCGGTGCCCAGCTGTGACACCACCGCACCGAGGTGCGCGGGGGTGGTGCCGCAGCAGCCTCCCACGATGTTGAGCCCGAACTCCTGCACGAATCGCTCGTGCGCGGCCGCGAGCGCTTCGGGAGTGAGGTCGTAGTGCGTGTGCCCGTCGACGACCGACGGCAGCCCCGCGTTGGGTAACGCGGAGAGATACGTGCGTGCGTGCTGCGCGAGGTACCGCAGGTGCTCGGTCATCTCGGCGGGCCCCGTCGCGCAGTTCATGCCGATCACGTCGGGTTGCATCGCTTCGAGCGCGGTGAGCGCGGCGCCGATCTCGGAACCGACCAGCATGCGCCCGGTCGTCTCGACGGTCACCTGCACCATCAGCGGGAGCAGCACTCCCGCGGCCTTCATCGCCGCGCGCGCACCGTTGATCGCGGCCTTGGCCTGGAGCAGGTCGTAGACGGTCTCGACGAGCAGCACGTCGACGCCACCGGCGAGGAGTCCCTCGACCTGGAGCTGGTAGCCGTCGCGGAGCTCCGTGTAGGCGATCTGGCCGAGCGACGGGAGCCGGGTGCCCGGTCCCATCGAGCCGATCACGAAGCGGGGGCGGTCGGGGGTGGAGCAGCCCGACGCGACTTCGCGCGCCAGCTCCGCCGCGCGCCGGTTCATCTCGAGCGTCTTGTCGGCGATGTCGTACTCGTTGAGCACCAGGGGGAACGCGCCGAACGTCGCGGTCTCGACCGCGTCCACACCCGCGGCGAAGAACTCCTCGTGCATCCGGGTGACGAGGTCGGGCCGGGTGAGCACCAGCTGCTCGTTGCAGCCCTCGAGCGCCTCGCCGCCGAAGTCGTCGGGACCGAGGTCGTGGCCCTGCATCCAGGTGCCGAACGCACCGTCGAACACCAACACGCGTTCGGCGAGCGCGTCGAGGAATGGGTGCCGGGCGCCACTGGCGACGGCGCGATCGCTTCCGCGCGGATCCTGCATCGCACCAGGCTACGCGGCCCCGACGCGGTCACGCGAATGAATCACTGCCGCCACGCGGATGGCACGAGCGGTCGTCCGTAGACTCCCGCCCCATGACTCCGAAGATCGAGTTCGTCGGCTCCGCTCCCGACCGGGTGCGCGCGGATCTCCTCGCCGTGCCCGTGTTCTCCACCGCCAAGGGCATTCAGCTCGGCCCCGGCGCCGATGTGGTCGATGGCGCCTTGGGCGGGAGCTTGTTGGCGTTCGCGACCGAGACCGGCTTCGAGGCCCGGCGGGCCGACGTGCTCGCAGTGCCCACCGGCGGCCTGCTCGGGGCGAAGGCCGCGGTGCTCGTCGGCATGGGCGACCCCGAGACGATCGACACCGACGCCTTGCGGCGGGCCGGCGCCGCGCTGGCCCGGCGCGCGTCGAAGGTCGAGAAGGTCGCAACGACGTTGCTCGACGCGGTACCCGAGTCGCTCGACCGCGCCGAGGCCGCGCAGGCCCTTGCGGAAGGCATCGTGCTCGGCGCGTACCAATTCCTCACGTACAAGTCGGATGCGAAGCCCTCGCGGCTCGCACGCGTGCAAGTGCTCGGACGAGTCGGCGCGAAGGTCCGCGACGGGCTCGCGCGCGGCGTCCGGATCGCCGAGGCCGTCACGTGGGCGCGCGATCTCGTGAACGAGCCCGCGGAGGCGAAGTCACCCGAGACGGTCGTGAAGCTCGCGCGCGCGCTCGCCCGCGCCAACGGCCTGACGGTACGCGTGTGGAGCGGCGAACAGCTCGCGCGCGAGCGTCTCGGCGGCGTCATCGGCGTCGGCGTGGGCTCCGACCGTCCGCCCCGGTTCTTGCGGCTCGCGTACGAGCCGCGCGGCGCGCGCAAGACGCTGGCGCTCGTCGGCAAGGGCGTCGTGTTCGACTCCGGCGGCCTGTCGATCAAGACGGCGGGCGGGATGGAGACGATGAAGACCGACATGTCGGGGGCGGCGGCCGTCATCGCGGCGATGTCGGCGCTGCGCGACCTCGGCGTGAAGACACGCGTGCTCGGGTACGTCCCGCTCGTCGAGAACATGCCGAGCGGGATCGCGATGCGGCCGGGCGACGTGCTGCGCATGCGCAACGGCAAGACGGTCGAGGTGCTCAACACCGACGCGGAGGGTCGCCTGATCCTCGCCGACGCCCTCAGCCTCGCGAGCGAGGACAAGCCCGACGCGATCGTCGACATCGCGACACTCACCGGCGCGGTCACCATCGCGCTCGGCGACAAGATCGCCGGGCTCATGGGGACCGACGCGAGCTGGAACGCGCAAGTCGGTGCGGCCGCCGATCGGGTCGGGGAGCGCACCTGGCCGCTGCCGTTGCCCGACGACTACCGCAAGCTGCTCGACTCCGAGGTCGCCGACCTGCGCAACATCGGCACCGGTGGCGGTGGCGGCACGCTCACGGCCGGGCTGTTTCTCCGTGAGTTCGTGAACGGCGCGCCGTGGGTGCACCTCGACGTCGCGGGCACGGCCCGGGCCGCGGCCGACGACGGGTACAACTCACGCGGCGGCACCGGGTACGGCGTGCGCACCTTCATCGAGCTCGCGCGCACCTTCGACCCGGTGAAGGCCTAGGCCACGCCGCGGGTGGTCGAGTGTCGCCCGCCGGCGGCCGGATCGCGGCATATGTCCGGCGGTCGGCCCGGTTCGATTTTGACGGAGGTGACGGGCGCTTTAGGGTGCCTTGTCCCCAGAACGGGAGTTGGACATGCTTGCTGATAATCACACTGTTTGCCCGATATCGCGGCGATCGTCGCGGCTCCGGCGGTTGACCACCCTGGCGGCTGCCGTCGGGCTCGTCGCGGGCACGTTCGCCGCCGCCCAACCCGCGGGTGCCGCGGCGGCGTGGTCGAAGACGACGACCCCGAACCCGAGCGGCTCGATCGGCACCGTGTTGACGGGTGTGGCGTGCCCGACCACCACGAGCTGTTTCGCCGTCGGCCGGACTTCCGTCGGCACGGGGTTCAAGACCCTGGTCGAGCACTGGAACGGCACGGGCTGGTCGATCATGCCGAGCCCGAACCCCACCGGATCCAGCGCCAACCTGAGCGGCGTCGCGTGCGCGAGCACGAAGAGCTGCTTCGCGGTCGGCAGCTACTCCGTCGGCAACAGCGGCCAGCGGACGCTGGTCGAGCACTGGAACGGCGCGGCGTGGGGCTTCCTCACCGGCGCGAATCCGAGCGCCGCTACCGACGCGAGCCTCACCGGGGTGGCGTGCCCCAACCTGAAGGGTTGCTTCGCGGTCGGGAGTTACACGACCCCGAGCTTCACGAACACGCTGATCGAGCACTGGAACGGGACCGAGTGGGGGATCCAGGCCAGCCCGAACCCGCCCGGCGCCGCCGCCAACCTGCGCAGCATCGCGTGCCCGAGCACGAAGAGCTGCTTCGCTGTCGGTTCCTCGGCCACCGGTTCGGGCTTCCGGACCCTCGCCGAGCACTGGAACGGAACCGGGTGGGGGTTCCTCTCCGCGGCCAACCCGAGCGGCGCGACCGGCGCCAACCTCACGGGTGTCGCGTGCCCGAACACCAAGAGCTGCTTCGCCGTCGGCAACTACTCGACCGGAGCGGGCGCGAAGACGCTGGCCGAGCACTGGAACGGCAGCGGCTGGTCGTCGGAGGCGACGCTCAACCCGTCGTCGTCCGCCAGCCTCAACGCCGTCGCGTGCCCGAACACGAAGAGCTGCTTCGCGGTCGGCAACTCGCAGATCAAGAACCTCATCGAGCACTGGAACGGCAGCGGGTGGGGCGGTTTCTCGAGCCCGAGCCCCGCGAGCGTCGCGCACCTCAACGCCGTTGCGTGCCCGTCGCCGCGGATCTGCTTCGCGGTCGGGACCTACACGAGCACGTCGTTCTCGCTCAGCATGGCGTTGCGCTACCGGTAGCGAAGCGCTGAATTACAACTAGTACCCGAGGTCGGTGACCACGACGGTCGTGCCGACGCTCGACCAATTCCACACGAACTCGGCATCCGCCTGGTTCATGCGAACACAGCCGTGAGACTCCGGTGTGCCGAGCAGCGCGTCGGGCTCGATCGGCGTGCCGTCGGGGCGCAGCGGGATGCCGTGAATGTCGATCGGCGCGCCGGAGGAGCCGTGCGCGAATCGCAGCGTCCACGGCAGGGTCAGGTCTCCCGAGGGCGACGACGGCACCTTCGAGTACACCTGGTGGACGCCCACCGACGGAAGCCCGTGGCGGCCCGACACGAGGAAGGTGTGCGAGACCACGCCGTTGGCCTCGACGAGCCACAGGCGTTGCTGCTTGTTCGAGTAGACGATGCGCCGGCCGGTTCCGGAGTTGGGCGGGAGCGGCGGGCCCGAAGGTCCGGTCGCGATCCAATAGCCCCGCGCCGCGGGAGCGATCCCGACCGCCTGCGCGACGCTGCCGCTGATACCGCCGGAGAACGTCGCCGTTCCGACCGTGAACACGGCACCGTCGCTCGCAACCAGCCAGAGCCCGGTGCCCTTCGCGTCGCGTGCGAGCCCGACGATCGGGCTCGACGAGATCACTGCGTGCATCGCGTGGGCGTCGCCGAAGCCGAAGACGCGCCCGTCGGCGCTCGCGATCCAATAGCCGTGGCCGCTCGTGGTGCTCGTGATGCCGACGATCGGCGAGCCGAGCGCGTACGCGCCGGTGGAGCCGTGGAAGTGCGCGTCGCCGAAGGTGAACACGCCGCCGTCGGCCGCGACGAACCAGTAGCCGCGACCGGTCGGTGTCGATGCCATGCCGACGATCGGCGAGTTCAG
>CAZLEC010000385.1:0-4993 GCA_964558245.1 uncultured Burkholderiales bacterium
CCATGCAGATCACCGGCGCGCAGCTCGAGCCCCAGTTGATCGCGGCCGGGATCGACGTCAACCAGGCGCTCGCCGACGTCGGACCACACCTCACGGCCGCCGGCAAGAAGCTCATCTCGAAGGTGCTGGCCACGCCGGTGAAGCTGAACTACTTCTTCATCGACAACGGCACGGTCTCGATCGAACCGAAGACCGGCGCACTCATCGACGTGCACGCCCAGCGTCAGGGCATTTCCGTGCAGCCCGACCTGAGCGGAATCGGCATCCTCGCACCACTGCTCAACGAGTACATCTCGATCCCGTCCGTGAAGGCGCTGTCGGTCGGTTTGTCGAAACTCGCGATGCGCCCGGCGCAGATCGCCGAGAGCTACACGTACACCGAGACGGTGCCGTCGTCGTTGGCTGCGGCACACGATGCCCGCACCAACCAGCACATGATGACGCTCGTCGAGCGCCAGATCCCCTGGGCGATGGCACTGCTCGGAGCGTTGCTCCTCGCGGCCGGTCTCGTCGTCGTTCGGCGCAGCCGTCGCCGCGGACCGGGCGTCGAAGGTCCCACGGAGGCCACACCGGAACCGGTCGCGATTCCGCCGCTGCCCCCAGAACCGGTTCCCGTCGGAGTCGGATCCAACCGTACACACGAAGGAGTGTGACCCGATGGAAGCCTCCAATTCGATCGTCATCGAAGGCGACACGATCGTCGACGCACTCCGCAACAACGTTCGCCGCATCCCCGACCGGCCCGCGCTGCGGACGAAGTCGGGGAACGCGTGGCACACGATGACCTACGCCGAATACGGACGAGGTGTCGCGGAGGTCACCGCGGGTCTGGCCGAGCTGGGCATCGAGGCGGGCCAGCACGTGGGGATCTTCTCGAACAACCGCGCGGAGTGGCACCTGGCCGACTTCGGGATCCTCGCCAACGGTGGCGTGACCGTGCCCGTCTACCAGACCAGTTCGTCGGAACAGGTGGCGCACATCCTCGGGCACGGCGAGGCCAACGTGTGCTTCGTCGAGAACCGCGACCTCGCTTCCCGGATCCTCGAGGTGAAGGACGACCTCCCCAAACTCGACCGGATCGTGGTGTTCGAGGACGGTGATCGCCTCGACGACCCGTTCATGCTCGGATTCGAGCAGCTGCGCAAGATCGGCGCGGCGCGCCTCGAGCGCGAGCCCGACCTGTTCGACACACGCGCAAATGGCGTCACGCCCGAACGGCTGGCGACGCTCGTGTACACGAGCGGCACGACCGGGCTGCCCAAAGGCGCGATGGTGAGCCACGCGAACATCATGTGGACGCTCAGGAGCTCGGTCGCACTGGTACACATCGGTGAGCACGAGCGCTTGTTGTCGTTCCTTCCGCTCAGTCACATTGCCGAGCGCATGATGAGCGACTTCGCGTCCGTCGCGGTGGGCGCCGAGACGTGGTTCGCGCGCAGCCTGTCGACGGTCGCCGAAGACCTGCGCGACTGCCGGCCCACCGTGTTCTTCGCGGTCCCGCGGGTCTGGGAGAAGCTCCAGGAGGCGGTCACCGCGAAGCTCGACGAGACGCACGGACTGAAGCGATTCCTCGTCGATCGCTTCGTCGATCTCGGTGAGCGCGTCGTCGGCGAACAGGAGTCGACCGGCCACAGCTCCCCCTGGTACCAGCTCCCGTACACCGCGCTCGACGGCTCGATCGGAGCGAAGATCCGCCACGAGATAGGTCTCGACCACGCGCGCGTCCTGATCTCCGCGGCGGCGCCCATACATCCCGACCTCATCCGGTGGTTCCACGCGATCGGGCTTCCGGTCATCGAGCTCTACGGCCAGACCGAGGCGTGCGGGCCGAGCACGTGCAACCCACCCGAGGACAACCGGGTCGGCACGGTCGGGCCGGCCATTCCGGGCGCGCGCGTGCGCATCGCCGACGACGGCGAGATCCTGGTGCAGGGCGGCAACGTGTGCATGGGCTACTTCCACGACAAGCGGGCGACCGCCGCGCTCATCGACCCCGACGGGTGGATGCACTCCGGCGACGTCGGCCGCATCGACGAGGCGGGCTACCTGACCGTCACCGGCCGCAAGAAGGACCTCATCATCACCGCGCACGGCCAGAACATCGCACCGCAGGAGATCGAGACCGATCTCCGTCACCACGAGCTCGTCTCGGAGGCGGTCGTGATCGGCGAGGGTCGCCGCTACCTCACCGCGGTGATCACGCTCGATGGCGACACCCTCACCGCATGGGCCGATGCCCATCACAAGGTTGCCGATGTGGAGGCCCTCGCGGTGGATCCCGATCTGGTCGCCGAGATCGACGCGTTCATCGAACAGGTGAACAGCCGGCGGTCGCGCGTCGAGCAAGTGCGGAAGTACCGCATCCTCGCCCACGACTTCACGATCGCGGCGGGTGAGATGACCCCGACCCTGAAGGTGAAGCGCAACGTCGTGAACGCCGCGTACGCGGAGCTCATCGCCGAGATGTACGCATCGTCGTGATCATCGCCTCGCGTGCGAATGACATCGATGTAAGTCGTCGCGCTCAGCTGATGGCCGTGTGTTCGTGTGTTGCTCATGTTGTTTTTGTTGACGAATGGTGTCCCAATACGCCAGACTCACTGTCGTGTTAGATACCTACGGGCGAAACGAAGCGTCGCTGTTCCGGGATCTCGCACCTTCGATCCTGCGCCAGCGGCTCGTGGTCGAGGGGACGCGGGCGCGGCCGATCACCGCGGCCGAGATCTCCGAGTACCTGGTGAAGCTGTCGCACGTTTGCGACATGACGGTGCTCATCGACCCGGTGACCCATCGCTCCGACCGCTTCGGCTGGGCCGGCTGGGTGCACTGGGAGACCTCGGGCGCGCACTTCTACGCGTGGGAAGAGCCGTACGTGTTCTTCAGCGTCGACATCTACACCTGCAAGGCGTTCGACGCGCAGCGCGCCACCGAGTTCACCCGCAAGTACTTCGACGCCGACGAGGTCGTCTCCCGGGAGTTCTGACGTGGACCTGGATCTCGACCTCCGCGAGCGTTGCGCGGCACTGGCCGATCGGTCCGGGGCCGCGCAGCCGTTCGGCACGTACGTGTTGCCGGCGACGGATCCGGCCGCCGAGCTCGGCCGCATCGTGGAACGCGTCGTGTTCGGCGAGTACTTCGCGAACACGCCGGAGATGCTGGCCGAGGAGTACGCGGCGTACGAAGCCGCCAGCGTGTTCCTGTGCGTCATCGACCACCGTCGTCTGGTGCCCGCGGGCGTGTCGCGCGTCATCGTGCCCTCCACCGCCGGTTTCAAGAGCGTGCACGACATCGAGCGGGTGTGGGACGAGCGACCCGGCGACGTGATCGCGCGCACGGGCTCCGACCTCGACCTGCAACGCTGCTGGGACGTCGCGACACTCGCGACCACCGCCGACTATCGAGGCCGGGCGAGCGAAGGGCTCGTGAGCCTCGCGCTGTATCAGGCCATCATCATGGGGGCGCTGGCGGGCGGAGCACCGTGGCTCGTCGCGGTCATGGATCTGCAGGTGATCGATCTGCTCTCCGAGCGCATCGGCTCCCCCTTCAGTCGGTACCCGGGCATCGAGCCGCGCTCGTACCTCGACTCACCCGCGAGCCTTCCCGTGTACGTCGATCTCGAGGGTTACGGCCGGCGACTCGCCGCGCAGGACGAAGCGATCCACAGCATCTTGTTCGACGGGATCGGCTTGGAGGCCGCGCTCTGGACCGCCGACTGGAAGGTCGCCACGCGTGAGGCGGTGGCGCGGCTCGACCTTCCGGCTCAGGCCGATTCGATGAGCGCGGGGCGCTCCGCCGGCCTCAGCTGACGCAGCCGGGCCACCACACCCGGGATCTGGGCGGCTTCGGTGGGTCGAGCGAACACGTAGCCCTGCGCGGCGTCGACCTGGAGCGCCGAGAGCCGTTCAGCCTGCCGGGGAGTCTCGACACCTTCGGCCGTCGTCGAGACGCCGAGCGCGTTGGCCATCGCGACGATCGCGGCCACCAACGACTCCTCCGGGGTGTCCGGATTGTCGAGGTCGTCGACGAAGGACTTGTCGATCTTGACCTCGTCGACCTGGAAAGTACGCAGATACGCGAGCGACGAGTATCCGGTGCCGAAGTCGTCGATCGAGATGCGAAAGCCGAGCTCTCGCATCGCCCGGAGCGTCTCGCGCGCGCTCGGGTTCTGATCCATCAGCAGCGACTCGGTCAGCTCGAGGATCAGCGACCTCGACTCGATTCCGTTGCGGCCGACGGCGTGGATCACGGTGTCGACGAGTCCCGGCTCGCGCAACTGCCGGGCCGAGAGGTTCACCGCCATGCGCAGGTCATGACCGCGCGGCAGCTCCCGGTTCCACTCGGCGAGCTGACGGCACGCCGTGTCGATCACCCACGCGCCGATCGGAACGATCAAGCCGGTGTCTTCGGCGATCGAGATGAAGTCGAGCGGCGGCACCGTGCCGAGCTGCGGGTGATTCCATCGCAGCAGGGCCTCGAATCCGACGACGTCGATCGGGTCGAGATCCACGACGGGTTGGTAGTGCAAGACGAGCTCGTTGTGCTCGAGCGCCGTGTGCAAGTCGTGTTCGAGTCGAGCTCGCCGCGCGGTCCGGTCTCGCATCTCGAGGTCGAAGATCGCGACCGCGTCGCGACCGGCCTCCTTCGCCTGGTACATCGCGGTGTCGGCGTCGCGGAGCAGCGATTCCGCCGTCGTCGTCTCGTCAGTGGTGGCCATGGCCACTCCGATGCTCGCCGAGGCGTACACCTCACTGTCACGGATCTGGAACGGTGCGGTGAAACGGGCGCGGAGGTGCTCGGCCACGAGGCGCGCGCCCTCCAGGCCGTCGGTGCGCTCGAGGATCACCACGAACTCGTCGCCGCCCACGCGACCGATCAGGGCGCCTTGCGGGGCCTCGGTGCGCAGCCGCTCGGCCACCGCAACCAGGAGCTCGTCGCCGAGCGAGTGGCCGTAGCTGTCGTTCACGAGCTTGAACCGGTCGACGTCGATGAACAG
>CAZLEC010000386.1:0-4990 GCA_964558245.1 uncultured Burkholderiales bacterium
GCACGTCGACGTCGTGTTCGGCACCCACAATCTGTCCCACGCGCCGGAGCTGCTCGCCCGGGCGCGCGCCGAGGGTCCACTGGTGGAGATCCTCGAGGAGCACGACGAGTACCCGTCGGCGCTTCCGTCGCGCCGCGAGGTGGATCACGCGGCGTGGATCACGATCCAGATCGGCTGCGACAACGCGTGCGCATTCTGCATCGTCCCATCGGTTCGGGGCCGCGAGGTCAGCCGCCGGATGGGCGACATCGTGCGCGAGATCGAGGAGCTCGCCCGCGACGGCGTGCGCGAGGTCACGTTGCTCGGCCAGAACGTGAACTCCTACGGGCGGGACCTCGGCGCCGGCCAGTACCGACCGCAGTTCGCCGACCTGCTGCGGGCGGTCGACGCGGTCGACGGCATCGAGCGCATCCGCTTCACGTCACCGCACCCGAAGGATCTCCGACCGGAGACGATCGCGGCGATGGCGGAGTGCCCGAGCGTGTGCGAGCACCTGCATCTTCCGTTGCAGTCGGGCAGCGACCGCACGCTGGCCCGCATGCACCGGGGCTACACGTCGGCGCGGTATGTCGAGCGGCTCGGCGCCGCGCGCGCCGCGATCGACGATCTGGCGGTCACGACCGACATCATCGTCGGGTTCCCGGGTGAGACCGAGCGCGACTTCGAGCAGACCTTGGAAGTGGTCGAGGCCGCGCAGTACGACGCGGCGTACACGTTCGTGTTCTCGCCGCGAGCGGGCACCGAGGCAGCCTCGATGACCGACGAGCTCGTCGCGCCGGAGGTCATCCGTGAGCGGATGCAACGCCTCACCGAAGTCGTGGAGGGCGCCGCGCTCGACAAGCACGAAGCGCGTGTCGGCCGCGTCGAGGAAGTGCTCGTCGACGGACCGTCGAAGACCGACCCGGAGATGTGGTCCGGGCGGACCCGTCACGGAAAGCTGCTGCACTTCGCGCCCGGCGAGACCGCGGCCGGCGACCTCGTGACCGCGCGGGTCACGAGCGCGGCGCCGCATTGGCTGCGGGGCGACTTGCTCGAACGCGTCGGTCCGGTGCGCCGGCGGCGGGTCCGCATTCCCGTCGTAGCAGTTTGACGAGGCACCTCGCGCTCGTCGGTCCGACCGCGTCGGGTAAGTCGGCGTTGGCGCTCGAGGTCGCGCGGCTCGCGGGCGACGTCGAGCTGGTGTCGCTCGACTCGATGCAGGTGTACCGCGGCCTCGATGTCGGCACGGCCAAGCCGACACCGGCCGAGCGGGCCGAGGTCGTGCACCACCTCGTCGACGTGGCCGACCCGTCGGAGGAGTGGTCGGTGCAGCGCACCCAGGCCGCGGCCCGCGACGCGATCGCCGGCATCGAGGCGCGGGGCAAGCGCGCGGTGCTGGTCGGCGGGACCGGTCTCTACGTGCGCGCCGTCGTCGACGATCTGCAGATCCCGCCCACCGACGTGTCCTTGCGCAACGCGGTGGATCAGGAAGCGGCGGGAGCGGCCGGTCTCGCACGCGCGTACGCGCGCCTCACCGATCTCGACCCGGCGGCCGCGGCGCGCATGGAACCGGGCAACCGTCGGCGGATCGTGCGCGCGCTCGAGGTCATCGAGCTGACCGGCCGCCCGTTCTCGTCGTTCGGCGCCGGGATCCACGACTATCCCGAGCCCGCGATCTCGATCGCGATGATCGGCATCGCGGTGGAGCCCGGAGCACTCGCGGTCCGGATCGCCGACCGGATCGAGACCATGCGCGCCGAGGGGCTGGTCGACGAGGTGCGCGGGCTCTCCGATCGAGCGCTCTCCCGCACCGCTCGGGAGGCGATCGGCTACCGCGAGGTTCTCGACCACCTCTCCGGTGAGATTCCGGAGCTCGCCGTCGCGCTCGAGGCCGCCGAGCGCCGCACCCGGCGCTTCGCGCGCCGCCAACGCGCGTGGTTCGGGCGCGATCCCCGCGTCCGGTGGGTTGGCGTCGGCGACCCGGCGGAGCAGGCGCCGGGCGTATTGCAACGTTGGCGCGCGGCGGTACCGATGGGAGCGGCGAGGTCGTGAGCGACTTGAGGCTCTCGAAGCTGCACGCGACCGGCAACGACTTCCTGGTGCAGCTCGAGCTCGATCCCACCGAACCCGAGCTCGACCCGGTGGTGATCTCGGCGCTGTGTGACCGGCACCGGGGCGTGGGCGCCGACGGGCTCATCACGATCGGCGCCGGCCGCAACGGGGCCGACTGCACGATGACGTTGGTCAACGCCGATGGCGGCCGGGCCGAGATGAGCGGCAACGGTGTCCGGTGCTTGGCGTGGGTCGCGGCGCGGGCCGGGTTGCTCCGCGGCGACGAGCTGGTCGTCGACACCGCGGGCGGTCGCCGGCAGGTCAGCGTGACGCGCGACCCCGACGGTGGCGTCGTCGCGGCCGACGTCGACATGGGCGCCATCACGTTCGAGCCCGATCGGATCCCGGTGAACGCGGCGTCGGCCTTCGATCTCGACGCGACCGTCGGGGACACGACGTATCACGGTGACGCGGCCGGCATCGGCAATCCGCACTTCGTGCTCCTGGTCGACGATCCCGCGGCCGTTCCCGTGACCGAGCACGGCCCGCAGATCGAGCACGATCCGCGCTTCCCCCGCCGGGTCAACGTCGAGTTCGTCGCGGTCACCGGTCGCGACCGGCTCGCGATGCGCGTGTGGGAGCGCGGCGCGGGGGAGACCCAATCGTGCGGCACCGGCGCGTGCGCGTCGGCCGCGGTGGCGCACCGGCGGGGGCTCGTCGGCGACCACGTGCGCGTCGACGTGCTCGGCGGGACGCTCGCGGTCGCGCTCGGCCCCACGGTCCGCCTCGGCGGGCCCGTCGTGCACGTCTTCGACGTCGTGGTGCCGCGCGAGCCGCTCCTGGTTTCGCTCGACCGACCCCGCGGATGAACGAACCCCGTGCCCAGGCCGGCCGGCAACGCCGCCGGCTGACCGCAACCGAGGTCGATCTCGAGCGCATACGTCAACGCGCGCTGCTGGTGAGCGCGGGAACGGGCTCGGAGTCGCTCGAGGACGCGGAAGCCTCGCTCGAGGAGCTCGCGTTGCTTGCCGACACGGCCGGCGCGTTGCCGGTCGAATCCGTGTTGCAGCGGCGCCGGACTCCCGACCCGAAGACGTACGTCGGGAAGGGCAAGGCCGACGAGCTGCGGGAATTGGTGGACGCGCGAGACATCGATGTGGTGATCGTCGACGACGAGCTCACGCCCGCGCAGCAGCGCACGCTCGAAACGCTGTTCAAGGTCGACGTCGTCGACCGCGTCGCGCTGATCCTCGACATCTTCGCCCAGCACGCGACGAGTCAGGACGGCGCGGTGCAGGTCGAGCTCGCGCAGCTCCGCTATCGCTTGCCGCGCCTGCGTGGTCGCGGTCTGCAGTTGAGTCAGCAGGGTGGCGGGATCGGTACCCGAGGACCGGGTGAGACCCAGCTCGAGGTCGACCGTCGGCGCCTGCTGCGCCGGATCCAACGCCTCGAGCGCGACCTGCGCGACCTCGGTGCGACGCGTGAGACGCAACGTAAGGCCCGACGCCGCCGCGACCTCCCGACGGTCGCGCTCGTCGGCTACACGAATGCCGGCAAGTCGACGCTGCTCAACCAGCTCACCGACGCGGGCGTGCTCGTCGAGAACCAGCTGTTCTCGACGCTCGACCCGACGACGCGGCGGCTGCGACTGCCCGGCGGCGAGGTCGTGCTCCTCTCCGACACGGTCGGTTTCGTGCGGCGGCTCCCGCACCAGCTCGTCGACGCGTTCCGGTCGACGCTCGAGGAGGTCGTCGACGCCGACCTGCTGCTCCACGTGGTTGACGCGAGCGGTCCCGATCCCGAGGGCCGCATCGCCGCAGTCGACGGCGTGTTGCGCGAGATCGAAGCCGGCGACGTTCCGGTGCTGCTCGCCTGGAACAAGTCCGACCTCCTCGACGCGGAGCTGATCGACGACTGCAAGCGTGCGCATCCCGACTCCGTCGCGGTCTCGGCCGCAACCGGCGCCGGCATTGCCGATCTGCTGCAGGTGATCGGCGACCGGCTGCGGGCCCGCGCCGGCATCATCGAGTGCTTCGTCCCGTACAACCGCGCCGACGTGCTCGCGGCGCTCCACCGCGCGGGTGAGGTGTTGGTGGAGGTGCACGACGAGCACGGCACCCGGGTGCGGGCCCGTCTCCCCGAGCGTGAGACCGGGCATTTCGCCGAGTTCACGTGCTGACGATTCGTTAGTCTCGAGCCGCCATGGTCACCGGTCCCGTCGCGGGGTTCGTCCCCCCGCCGTACCCGTACGACCGGCTGCGCGCGCTCGAACGGCTGGCTGACAGCCTGCCCGGCGGGGTCGTCGACTGCTCGATCGGCACGCCGTGCGACCCGGTTCCCGAAGTCGCCGCGGCCGCGGCGGCTGCCGCGATCTCGAGCTCCATGGGCTATCCCGCGTCGGCCGGCAGCCCGGGGCTGCGGGCCGCGGCCGCGGCCTGGATCGGTCGGCGGTTCGACGTCGACGTCGACGCGAGCCACGTGGGTGCGTGCGTCGGCACGAAGGAGCTCGTCGCCGGCCTCCCGCACCTGCTGCGGCTGCGCAACCCGCAGCGCGACACCGTGTTGTATCCGGCCATTGCGTACCCGAGCTACGAGATGGGTGCGGTGCTCGCGGGATGTCGCGCGGTGCCGGTGCCGCTCGACGCCGACTGGCACCTCGACCTCGACGCGGTGTCCGACGCCGACGCGGAACGCGCGTTGCTGTTGTGGGTCAACGAGCCCGGCAACCCCACATCGTCGGCTGCCGGTGCCCGGCACCTCGAGCGGGTCGCGGCGTGGGGGCGGGAGCGCGGGATCGTCGTCGCGAGCGACGAGTGCTACACGGAGTACGCACCCGAGCCCGCGACGATCCTCGCGAGTGGGCTCGACGGTGTGCTCGCGATGCACAGCGTGTCGAAGCGATCGAATCTCGCGGGCATGCGTGTCGGCTTCTACGCCGGCGATCCCGATCTCGTCTCGT
>CAZLEC010000387.1:0-4961 GCA_964558245.1 uncultured Burkholderiales bacterium
TCCTCGTGTTCGACGACGGCTGGCACAAGCTCGCCACCGCGCTGTGGCTCTTCGGCCCGATCAAGGAAGTGCGCGCGTGGATCGGGGGTACCGAGGTGGTCCCCGGCTTCGCGATCGACGCGCCCACCACGATCGTGTGGGAGCACGAGAACGGGATCCGCGGCGTGTGGGACATCACGCTCGCGGTCGACATGTACCTGCGGTCCGACTACTACACGAACGACGAGCGGTGGGAGGTCACCGGCCGACGCGGTTACGCGCGCGTGAATCGCTGTACGGGCCGTGGCATCCAACAGCCCAGCCTCGAGGTGTACGCCGACGGCGAGATGCGTTCGTACCACGCGCTCGACGACGACTGGGCCAGCAGCTTCCGCGACTCCGGGCGGCACTGGTTGCGTTGGCTCCACACCGGCGACGGCCCCATGTTGTGGAGCGCGCGCGAAGCCGTCGACGTAATGCGATTCGCGCTCGCGGCGTACGCGAGCAGCGAGGCGGGCGGCATCGGCGTCGACCCCGCTTCCCTCCAATAGCGCGCATTGACCACAAGAGTTCCGGGAGAATTCTTTGGTCCGAAAGCCTTGCCGCCGCGGCCAATTTGCTGCGACCATGCACGTGCACCGGCACATTCCGCGCCGAGCCATCACCCCGAACGGGCGACACGGGCATGATCAACAGGCTTCGCCAAGGCCGGCGTCGGCTCGGTGCGCTCGTGTGTGCATCGCTGGTTCTCGGCGTGAGCGGACTCGCTCCGGCGCCGGCCCACGCAGCTGCGCCCGGCGCGCCCGGCGGGCCCGGCGGTCGCTTCGGCGTCCTGACGCGGCAGAGCTATCGGCGCCCGGGCGCCTCGACAGCGACGCGGCCGGCTCGCGCCGCCGCTGCGCCACCGCTGCTCCCGCGACGAGCACCCGCAGCCCGCCCGGCCCGACCGAGCCGAGCCGCCGTGCTCCCCGGCCGCGCGGCCCCGGGCTCGGCGGTCGAGGCGCTGACCGCGTTCGCGGCGACGAGCTTCGCAACGGATCCGGTACCGCTCTCCCCGCCCGACACCCAGGTTGCCGTCGGGCCGGTGTACGTCGGCGAAGCCGTCAACGACGCGCTCACGATCTGGACCCGCGCCGGAGGCCTCTTCGAGACGGACGATCTCAACACGCTGTTCAGCGTGCCCGCCGGATATCGGTTCGGGGATCCGCGTCTTGTCTATGACGTCCTCAGCGAGCACTGGTTCCTGTCCGGTTGGGCGAGCGATTCGGGCGCCGACAGCATCGTCTATCTCGCGGTCTCGTCGTCGTCCGACCCCACCGCGGGTTGGGCCGTGTACCGCATCACCTCTCTTGCCGCCACGGCGACCGATCAGCCGAAGATCGGCGTGAATGCCGACAAGGTCGTGATCTCGTGGAACGACTACAACAACGCGGGGACCACCTTCTCCGGCCAGGAGACTTGGGTGGAGCAGAAGTCGGATCTCCTCGCGGGAGGGAACGTCCACTACTTCTCGTTCTTCCCGGACCTGACCCGTTTCGACGTCGTGCCGACCATCTCGTTGACCAACACCTCGACCGAATACCTCACCTACGACAACACGTGTCCGGCATCGGCGAGCACGGGCTCGGGGAGCTGCACGGCCGGAGTCGCCTCGCTCGGCGTCGTGGCGATCACCGGCACGCCCGACGACACCGTCGCTTGGAACGAGACCGACCCCGCGATGTCGTCGACGTCGGACCCGCCGGCCGCGGCCCAACCGAGCGGACCGTCGATCGACACCGGAGACGACCGCGTGCTGTCCGCGGTGTGGCAGAACGGCACGCTGTGGGCGACCATGAACGACGCGTGCACCGTCGGCGGCGCAACCAGGTCGTGCCTGCGACTCGTGCGAGCGGCCACGGCCGACCCGCCGACCGTGCTCGAAGACGCCGACCTCGGACTCGCGGGCAACGATCTCTACGACGCCGCGATCACGCTCGATCGCGCCGGCCATCCTTACGTCGTCGCAACGACGTCGTCGTCGTCGGTTGATCCGAGTGTGATCGCCTTCGCCCGGGCGGCGAGCTCGGGTGCCTTCGCGCAGAAGGTCCTCTGGCACGGATCCGGGAGCTACGCGTGCTCGTTCTGCGGCGCGGGCGACGGCTCCGACAGCGGCAACCGGTGGGGCGACTATTCCGGCGCCGCGATCGACCCCACCAATCCCGACGACGTCTGGGTCGCAGGCGAATACGGAACGGTGGCCGGCGGTGACGACTGGGGCACCGCGATCGGCGAGCTGACGTTCGCCGCGCCCACAGTGACGAGTGTGACTCCCGCGCACGGTTCGACGACCGGCGGAACGCGAGTGACCGTGAACGGCGCGAACTTCACTCCCGGCGCATCGGTGCACTTCGGATCCGTCGCTGCGACCTCGGTCTCGGTCACCACGGCGACCGCGCTCGTGGCCGCGGCCCCGACGGAGCGCGCGGGCACCGTCGACATCACCGTGACCACGCCCGACGGCACGAGCGCGGTCTCGCCCGCCGATGTCTATGCCGCGACCAAGCCGCGCAAACCGCCGCCGCCCCCCGCGCCCGCTCGCGGCTACTGGATGGTCGGAGGCAGCGGTACCGTCTACGCCTTCGGTGCGGTGCACTCCTACGGCCAACCGTCCACCATCGGTGTCACGCACATCGAGCCGACACCCGATCGGCGCGGCTACTGGATCGTCAACACGGCCGGGCAGGTGTTCGCGTTCGGCCGCGCGCACCCGCTCGGCAACGCCGGTGCGCTGCTCCCGGGAGAGACCGTCAGCAGCTTGTCGTCGACCGCGACCGGCAACGGCTACTGGCTCTTCACAACGCTGGGCCGCGTGCTGCCGTTCGGCGACGCCCGCTTCTACGGCGACATGAGCCGCACGCGACTCAACGGGCCGATCGTCGGATCGATCGCGACTCCCAGCGGTCACGGCTACTACATGGTCGCATCCGACGGTGGCATCTTCACCTTCGGCGACGCGCGGTTCCACGGCTCGATGGGCAACCGCACGCTCAACGCGCCCGTCATCGGGCTGGTCCCGACGGCGAGCAACCGCGGCTACTGGCTCGTCGCGTCCGACGGCGGCGTCTTCACGTTCGGCGACGCGCGCTTCCGCGGCAGCATCGGCGGCCACCCGCTCAATCGGCCCGTGATCGGCATGGTCCGCTACGGCAACGGTTATCTCATGGTCGCTTCCGACGGCGGCATCTTCGACTTCTCGAACCTTCGGTTCGCGGGTTCGCTCGGGGCGCACCCGCCGTTGGTACCGATCGCCGGCGTCGCGGCCACCGCATGACCGACGCGTGCGTTTACCAGTTCCCCTTGCACGGCTGGTAGGTCGATCCGTCGAGATCGAGGCTGAACAACGCGCCGTTGATGTGCTCGGCGTCGTCCGACGAGCAGAAGCCGGTTCCGCCCTGGTACTCGGCGTTGAACACGGCCTTGTGGGCGCGGACGAACACGTTCTCGGTACCGCACTCGCTGTACTGGTTGCACTGCTCGTCGAGGGCCCAGTCGAAGTACGGAGCGAGCTGCGCCGTCTGGTCGTTGTCGTTCTTCAACCCCACCGACAGCCCGAGACTGTGTGCAGTGTTCGCGATCCAGGTGTTGTAGGTGAATTGCTCCTGCGCCGTGAGCGGGAACCCGGTGTCGTTCGTGTAGCCGTCGATGTTGTCGGGCTCGAGCGCGTCGAAGTGCCTCTGCGCGCACATCCGCATCCGAGCGATCATGATCGGCTCGAGCACCTTCAGCTGCCGGATGTCGAGCCAGCGCTCACCGGGCCAGCCGTTGGTCGCACCTTCGACCGATGCCGGGAACTTGGCGAAGTCGGAGCGGAAGTTCTCCGACGTGCCGACGTCGATGTAACAGATGACTTTCGTGCCGTGCGCGTGCAGCGCGGCGACCGTCGCGGCGGAGTTGTCGAAACCGTCGATGTCGAAGACCTTCACTCCGGGACTCGTAGGAACGTTGCCCTGGAGCTGCCAGTTCCAGCTGATCGGAGCCGACGACGACGGTCGCCAACGCGCCGGCGTCGGCGACCCGACCAACACCGGGGCCGATGTCGCGGATTGCGGGCCGATCCCCACGGAGTTCCGAGCCGCGACCCGAAACGCGTACTTGTGCCCATTGGCCAGGCCGGTGATCACCGCGGTCGTCTTCTTCGACAAGAACTGGCGCGCCTTGCCCTTGTGGCCACCGGAGTAGGGCCACACCAGGTACGCGTAGATCGGCGAACCGTTCGCGTGCGCCGGCGCGGTCCATCGCAGCGTCGCCCGCCCGTTGCCGCCCACGGCGACCGGCCGGCCGGGCGGTGACGGCACTGACGCACGAAACAACGCCGCCCGAGCGGCTGCTCGCGGCGCAGACGTGTGGGGGCTCGGAGCCGGCGCCAGCGCGATCGCGCCGGCGCCGGGGCTCACGCTCGGCGCGACGCGCGACGCGACCGTGCCGGTCCGTTTCGTGGTCCGCATCATGAACGCAGCACCCCCGGGTCGGTGCGAGACGGCTCCGATTCTACGAAGCGGGCCGTCGTATCGTTCGAAATCAGGAGTGTTCACCTCGGAGATTCAGTGCATGATGCACGATCACCGGGAACGCGCGTTCCGGCGCGGTCGCCTCTCGGTGAATCAACGAAAAGGAGGCATCGCCGCCGAGAATCACGCGGCCCTCGCGCGCAAGCCCGTCGCCGAGGCTGCGGGCGAACGAGCCGACGCCCGCGATCGCCGTCACGCCGAGCGCGATGCACGCGAGAAAGACGCCGAAGCCGCGCAGGCCGCCGCGCAATTCGCGCAGCGCGAGGCGGAGCGGGAAGCCGAAGCCCGCGCGCGACGCGGCGGGCGCCGCGAACGAGCCGAGCGGGTTGGTGGTTGCGTCCATCGCGGCCCTACCAGACGAGCGGGATCAGGCGATAGCGCACATGCGCCGTGTAGTCGCCGTAGCCTTCAAGCTCGGCCCGCAACACTTGC
>CAZLEC010000388.1:0-4920 GCA_964558245.1 uncultured Burkholderiales bacterium
TGCACCGAGATCCCGTCGCTCGGCGCGAGTGAGCACGCGCCGCCGCGGGCCGTGGCCTCGACGCCGGCCGGGCTCGCGGAGCGCAACGGCATGGTCTTCCTCGCGCCCGAACCGCCGCTCACCGAGCTGCTCGACGTGCCGGAGGCCGACGATCCCGCGTTCGCGCACGGCGCGCTCGAGCCGATCCGCGCCCGTGTCGGTGCGGGGCTCATGATCGACAACTTCCTGGACATGGCCCACTTTCCCTTCGTGCACCTCGCGACCATCGGCACGCCGGAGGCGGAGACGTTCGAGTTCGTGGTCGATCGCGACGGTCTCGGCATGCGCGTGCACGCCCGGCACCCGTTCCCGCACCGCGAGGACCCCGGCGTCGCTGCGGGCATACGCCCGCTCATCCAGACGCGGGCACTCGAGTACCGCTACCGCGCGCCGTTCTCGATCTGCCTGCGCATCGACTACGTGGAGGCCGGGGGCACGAACGTGCTCGATTTCTACGTGCAGCCCGAGGACGACGAGCACTGCCTGATCTACACGACCGTGCACCGCAACGATCTGGGCGACGATCCGCACGCCATGGCCGAGGCGGTCGCGTTCGAGCGCAAGATCATCGACGAGGACCTCGCGTTGCAGGAGCGATACGCCGACCGGCGCCTGCCGCTCGACCTCACGGCCGAGGTGCACGTGAAAGCCGACCGCATGACGATCGAGCTGCGCCGGATTCTCGGTGACCTCGTGGAGGCCGCGACCGCCTTACGCTGACCGCGTCGGCGAGCACAGGGAGAGAGGGCATCATGCGCAACGATCCCGTCGAACCGGAAGTCCGGGCCCGGGCCGTGGCCGCCGCGCAGGGCCGCGAGCCGTTCGACCTCCTGCTCACGGGCGGCACCGTCGTCGACGTGGGGTGCGGTGAGCTCCGGACCGCCGACATCGGGATCGTCGGCCCGCTCATCGCGAGCGTGCACCCGCCCGACGAGCAGCGGCTCGCGCTCGACGCGATCGACTGCACCGGCCGTCTGCTCGCCCCGGGGTTCGTCGACATGCACGTGCACTTCGAGTCGTCGATGCTCACCCCCGGCGGGTACGCGGAAGCGGTGTGCCCGCGCGGCACCACGACGGTGTTCGTCGACCCGCACGAGCTCGCCAACGTCGCGGGTGTCGCGGGAGTCCGCTACGCGGTGGAGGCGAGTCGCGGCCTGCCGGTGCGCTTCGTCGTGCAGGCCCCTTCGTGCGTGCCGCCCCAGCCCGGCCTCGAGCTCTCGGGCGCCGACCTGTACGGGCCGGAGATCAGCGAGATGTTGTCGTGGGAGGAGGTGGGCGGTCTCGCCGAGGTGATGGACATGATCGGCGTGCTCGGCGGCGCGGATCGCATGGTCGACGTCGTGGCGGCCGGTCTCGAGAGCGGCAAGCTCGTGTCGGGGCACGCCGCCGGCCTCACGGGTGCGGTGCTCCAGGCCTACCTCGCCGCGGGCATGACCTCCGACCACGAGATCTTCACCGAGCCCGACTGCCTCGAGAAGCTCCGCGCGGGTCTCACCGTCGAGCTGCGCGGCATGATCGACCCGATCCTCCCCGGCATCGTGGCCGAGGTGAACGCGTTGCCGATCACGCCGACGCACCTCGTCGCGGCCACCGACGATCTCTTCGCGCTGACACTCCTGGGTGACGGCGGCATCGACCATCTCCTGCGCCGGCTCGTGGCCTACGGCATGGACCCGCTGGTCGCGCTGCGCTGCGCGACCTACAACGCCGCGTACCGCCTGCAGCGATCGGATCTCGGCCTCGTCGCGGCGGGCCGCCGGGCCGACATCGTGGTGCTCGCCGACCTCGAGTCGTTCGCGGCCGAGCACGTGATCACCGACGGTCATCTCGTCGCCTCGCACGGCCGGATGCTCGTCGACGTCGTGGAAGGCCCGAGCGATCCGCCCTTCGACACGATGCGGCTGTCGACGCTCGACGCGGCCGACATGCAGCTCCATCTCGACGTTCCCGACGGTGTGCACCGCATGCGGGTGATCGCCGACGCGGTGATGACCCGGTGGGACGAGACCGAGGTACGCGTGCACGACGGCGTGGTCGAGATCCCAACCGACTACATCGTGCAGGTCACCGTGCACCGGCACGGCCGCATCGACCCTGTGCCGCACGCGGCCCTGCTCTCTGGGTGGGGCAACTGGGACGGCGCGATCGCGACCACGGTCGCGCACGACACACACAACCTTGTGGTGTTCGGACGCGACCCCCACGAGATGGCGTTGGCCGCGAACACGGTGATCGCATCGGGCGGCGGGGTCGCGGTCGTGCGCGGCACGGAGGTGCTCGGCCACATCGCGCTCCCGATCGCCGGGATCCTCTCGCCCGCACCCGCGGCCGAGGTCGCGGACGCGCAGCGGGCAACGCAGGACGCCGCGATCGCGATCGGCTTGCTCGCGCCGACGCTCACCCAGCCCCTGTTCCAGGTGATGCTGTCTTCGCTCGCGTGCCTCCCCGGCCCCCACGTCACCGACGTCGGCCTCATCGACGGCACCACCGGCGAAGTCGTCGCCTCCGCGATCGTCCCCTGACCCCACCCCGACCTCGAACCGGCGTGGGTGAGCGGTCTCCCGGACCGCCGGCTCATGCCGGTTCGCTATGCGGGGGCGGCGTGCCAGGCGTCGACCGCGGCGTGGGCGCGGGCCTGCAACAAAGCCGGGGCGCCGGACGCGTCGAGTGAGTCGCGGGCGATGCCGGCGAGCGTCGCGTCGTCGAGACCCATGCGGGCTCGCACGATCTCGTACTCGTCGAGCAGGTTCGGGCCGAACAGCAGGGGATCGTCGGCGTTGAGGCTGCAGTGCACGCCGGCCGCGAGCAGCGCGGGCAGCGGGTGCGCCTCGATCGACGGGACGACCGACAGCATCACGTTGGAGGTCGGGCACACGTCGAGGCACACGGCGCTGTCGGCGAGGCGGCGCACGAGGTCGGCGTCCTCGATCGCGCGCACGCCGTGCTGGATCCGGTTCGCGCCGAGCGCATCGAGTGCCCCGACGACCGAGGCGGGCCCGGCTAGCTCCCCGGCGTGAGGAACGCGGAGGAGCCCGGCCTCTCGCGCCACAACGAACGCCTCGGCGAACGGCTCGGGCGGCCAGTCGGTCTCGTCGTTCGCGAGGCCGAACCCGACCACGCCGCGGCCTGCGTACCCCGCCGCCAGGTGCGCCTGCTCGAGCGCGTCGGACGGGTCGACGGTGCGGTCGGCCGCCACGACGATCCCCACCCCGACACCGAACTTCGCGGCGGCGTCGTGGGCGGCGGCCAGCACGATCTCGAGGGTCGTTTCGGGCGGTCCGATCCGTTCGTTGTGATGTGGGAGGTAGATAGCCGGTTCGACCCACACCGCACCGTCGGCGGCGGCGTCCTCCACCACCTCGTGTACGAGGCGCGCCAGCGCGTCGGGTTCCGTCAGCACGTGGCACGCGGCGACGTACATCCCCGAGAACGCGGCGAAGTTCCCGAAGCCCCTGATCGGCGGTACGTCGACACCCAGCTCGTCGGCGAGGTCACGCAACGTGCTCGGCCGCATCGCGCCTTCGAGGTGGAGGTGGAGGTGGGCCTTCGGGAGAGTCCGGAGATCGCGCACGCCGAGATCCTCGCATCGTCGTGCGGTGTCGTCATCACGGAAACGCGGCGTTCATCGTTCGGGGACCGCATCGAAACGCCGGAGCTTCTATCGTGCGGGCCAACAGCCGTTGACGCCGGCCCGCGGTCGCGAACGCAGGGTCTGCAGGGGAGGCACCGTGGCGGGAGAGTTCGACCTGAGCAAGCTGTCGATCGATCGGCGATCGTTCCTGCGCCGCGGCGCGGTGGGCGGCGCCGGCGCAGTGTTGCTGGCGGGTGGTGGTATGTCCGCGTTCCTCGCCGCGTGCTCGAGCTCCTCCAAGCCCGCGTCTTCTTCCACGACGCCGACCTCGGCGGCCGGAGGCGCGCCCGACTTCGGCGAGCTGTCGTACCAGCTGTCGTGGATCAAGAACGTCGAGTTCGGCGGCTCGTTCATCGCCGACACGAACGGTTACTTCAAACAGCTCGGCTTCTCGAGCGTCAAGTTCCTTGCCGGTGGTTCGGGCCCGACGGCCGATTCGGTCGTCGACGCGGGCAACGCGCTCGTCGGCATCTCCGCGCCCGACATCACGAGTCCTGCGATCCTTCAGGGCGCCGACGTGATCACGATCGGAGCGCAATACCAGAAGAACCCGTTCGCGATCATGAGCCTGGCGAGCAAGCCCATCAAGACCCCGCAGGACATGATCGGGAAGAAGATCGGCGTGCAGGACGCGAACGCGGCAGTGTGGACCGCGTTCCTGAAGGCGAACAACATCGCGCCGAGCAAGGTCGACAAGGTCGTGGTGCAGTTCGACCCGTCCCCGTTGGTTGCCGGCACCGTCGACGGTTGGTTCTCGTTCTTCACGAACGAGCCGAACCTCTTGAAGATCCAGAAGGTCGACACGTACGTGTTCAAGCTCGCCGACTTCAAATACCCGCTGGTGTCGGAGACGTACGTCGTGAAGAAGTCGAACCTGCAATCGAAGCGCGCCGAGATCAAGGCGATGCTCAAGGGCGACATCATGGGCTGGCACCAGAACCTCAAGGACCCGGCGCTGGGCGCGACGCTGGCCGCGACGAAATACGGCAAGGATCAGCACCTGACGGTCGAGGAGCAGACGCTCGAGTCGAAGTCGGAGAACACGCTGATCCTGACGCCCGACACTCAGGCGAACGGGCTGTTCACGATCACCCCGAAGCTGATCGACGAGAACATCGCCACGCTCAAGTTCGCCGGCATCACGATCACGAAGGAGCAGCTCTTCGACACGTCTATCATCTACGAGGAGTACCAGGAGAACCCCGATATCAAGACGATCCCCGCGTGATGTGACTACCCTCGAGACCTTG
>CAZLEC010000389.1:0-4901 GCA_964558245.1 uncultured Burkholderiales bacterium
CAAGGCGTTGCTCTTGCACTTCTCGAAGTCGACGGCGATTCTCATGCGGCTGCGATCTCCGCGCTCGGCCTCATGCTGGCTCCCCTTTGTCGCTCAGTGCGCACGAGAACGCTACCGGAGTGGCCCGAAACCTGACAGCGGCGTCATACTTCACGGTCGCTGTCTGCCCGGAGACCCGCATGCCCAGCACCAAGAAACCCGACCCGCAACCCGCGCTCGACGTCTCCGGACGCCCGCTCGAGCTGCGCGACGTCGACCTCGACACGTTCTTGCACCCGAAGGCGATCGCCCTCATCGGCGCGTCGGAGCAGTCGGCCAAGCCCAACACCGCGATGACGCGCAAGTTCGACGCGTGGGCGCGCCAACACGGCGCCGCGTTCTACCCGGTGCACCCCGAGTACGAGACCGTGCTCGGGCACCCGTGTTACAAGTCGATCTTCGACGTCCCCGGCGAGCTCGATCTCGTGATCATCCTCACCGGCCGCGTCGTCGACACCTTCGAAGAGGTGCTGCAGCGCAAGCCGAAGTTCGCGGTGATCTTCGCGGCCGGGTTCTCCGAAACCGGCGCCGAGGGCAAGAAGCTCGAGCGGCGCCTCGAGGGGCTCGTGCGCTCCGGCGACGTCCGCCTCCTCGGACCGAACACCAATCTCAACGCGTTCGAGGAGTTCCGCGCCGACCTCGAGGGACCGTCGATCGCGCTCATCACGCAGTCGGGCCACCAGGGCCGGCCCGTGTTCCAGGGCCAGGAGATCGGCATCCGGCTCTCGCACTGGGCGCCCACCGGCAACGAGGTCGACCTCGAGTTCGCCGACTTCGCACGGCACTTCGCCGACCAGCCCGAGGTCGGCGTGGTCGCGTGCTACATCGAAGGCTTCAAGGACGGTCGCACGCTCATGCTGGCCGTCGACCACGCGGCCCGGCTGCGCAAGCCGATCGTCATGGTGAAGGTCGGCAAGACCGCGGCCGGGGCGTCGATGGCGCAGTCGCACACCGGCCACCTCACCGGCTCCGACGCGGTCACGAGCGCGGTCTTCCGCCAGTTCGGCGTGACGCGTGTCGGCGGTCTCGACGAGTTGCTCGACGTCTCCGCCGCGCTCGCACGCACGCGTCCCGACAAGATTCCGGCGTGGGCGCGGAGCAAGAAAGGACCGGGCGTGTGCGTGTACGCGATCTCGGGCGGCACCGGCGCGCACATCGCCGACATGCTTTCCGACGCGGGCCTGCGACTCCCCGATCTCACGAAAGCCACACAGACCGCGCTGCACGACGGTCTGATCCCCGCGTACCTGCGCGTCTCGAACCCCGTCGACTGCGGCGGTCCGCCGGTCGCCGACCGTCGGGGCCGGGCGATCATCGACGCGATTCTCGCCGACAAGAACGTCGACATCCTGATCGTCCCGATCACGGGCGCGGTCGCGATGTTCAGTGACCCGCTCACGCGCGACGTGATCGCGGCCGCGAAGACCACGACGAAGCCGATCTTCGTGATCTGGGGCGCGCCGCCCGGCACCGACGACACCTATTACAAGCGTCTGCTCGACGGCGGGCTGCCGACGTTCCGCACGTTCAACAATTGCATCGCGGCCGTGAAGGCCTACGCCGACTACTGGGCGTTCGCCGCGCGTTACCGCTCACCGTTCACGTCGGCGCCGACCACGCCGTCACCCGCCGCGAAGAAGGCCCGCAAGCTGCTCGACGGCTTGAGCTCGGGCGAGGCGCTCTCCGAATGGCACTCGAAGCAGCTGCTGTCGGCGTACGGGATCAAGACGAGCCGCGACCAGCTGTGCACGTCGGCCAAGGGCGCGGTCAAGGCGGCAGAGGCGATCGGCTACCCGGTCGTGATGAAGATCTCGTCTCCCGACCTCTTGCACAAGAGCGATGCGGGCGTGGTGAAGGTGGGCGTGGAGTCGGCCAAGCAGGTGCGCGCCGCCTACGACGAGCTGCTCGCGAACGCGCGGCGCGCCGACAAGAAAGCTCGTATCGAGGGCGTGCTCGTGTGCGAGATGGTGCGCGGCGGGGTCGAGATGCTCGTGGGAGTGTCGCAAGACGAGCTGTTCGGGCCAGTGATCACGATCGGCACCGGCGGGATCTTCACCGAGGTGTTCGGTGACGTGACGTTCCGCGTCCCTCCCTTCGATGCCGACGAGACCCGCCGGGCGCTGTTGGAGCTCAAGGGTTACAAGCTGCTCGAAGGCGTGCGGGGCGCAAAGCCCGCCGACGTCGACGCGCTCGTCGACACGATCATGAACGTGCAACGCCTCGCGCTCGATCTCGCGAACGATGTACGCGAGATCGACATCAACCCGTTGGTCGTGCGTCCGCGTGGAGCGGTCGCCCTGGACGCATTGGTGGTAAAGCAGTGAGCCTCAACCCGCTCCCCGAGGGCGTGAACGTCGACGAGGAGCTCGTCGCGAAGCTCGAAAACGGCGTGCTCTGGCTCACGATCAACCGCGCCGACAAAGGCAACGCGATCCCCTACTACGTGCGCGATCGGCTCACGGAGTGGTTCTGGGAAGCGCACTCGGACCTCGCGGTGCGGGCCATCGTGCTCACCGGAGCCGGCGAGCGGCACTTCTGCACCGGCGCCGACCTCTCGGTTCGCCAGCCCGCGGGGAAGCCGAAGCCCGAAGGCGCGCCCGACATGGTGGTAGGTGGCGCCACCCAGATGATGCGCCTCGGTTTCCAGCGTTTGATGCAGGCGATGCTCGACTGCGAGAAGCCGATCATCGTGGCGCTCAACGGCACTGCGGCGGGCGGCGGGTCGATGTTCGTGCTCGCCGCCGACCTCGTGATCGCAGCCGACACCGCGAAGATCATCCAGGTCTTCGTGCGGCGCGGCCTCATCCCCGACGGCGGCGTCGCGTACCTGCTCCCGCGCGTCGTGGGCATGCACAAGGCGAAGGAGCTCGTCTTCTTCGGCGACGACCTCCCCGCCGCCGAAGCGGAGCGCATCGGCATCGTCAACAAGGTCGTGCCGGCCGCCGAGTTGGGCGCGGCAACCAAGGAGTGGGCCGAGCGCCTCGCGAGCGGTCCGACCAAGGCGATCGGGTGGGCGAAGAAGCTCCTCCAGGACGCGTCCGAGCTCTCGCGTCGCGACCTCCTCGACGAAGAAGCCATGCTCGTGGAGATGAACTCGTCGACCCAGGACTCCGGTGAAGGCATGGCGTCGTTCCGCGAACGACGCGCGCCGGAATGGAAGGGCTGGTGAGCGCGCCCTCATGACCGCGCAGCTCATCAAAGACCGAACCGCGGTCGTCGGCATCGGGCAGACGACGCTCGGCAAGGGCCTTCCCGACACCGAGCTGTCGCTCGCGTGCCAGGCCGTCTCGCTCGCACTCGACGACGCCGGCATCGCGCCGCACGAGGTCGACGGGCTCGCGTCGTACACGTTGGAGCCGAACCGCGAGGTCGACGTCGCGCGGGCCGTCGGGCTCGGCGACATCACGTTCTTCTCGCAGGTGGGCTTCGGCGGCGGCGCGGGCTGCGGTGTGGTCGGCCACGCCGCGATGGCGATCGCGACCGGCCAGTGCGACGTAGTGGTCGCGTGGCGGGCCCGCAAGCGCGCGAGCGCGGCGAGCCGTCCGTGGGCGCAGGTGCACGCCCGGCTGGCCGACGGGCAGCAATGGACCCGACCGTTCGGCATCCTCCGCCCGGTCGACGAGATCGCCATGCTCACCCGTCGCTACATGCACGAATACGGCGGGACGCGCGACCACCTTGCCAACGTCGCCATCGCGTTCCGCAAGCACGCCGCGCGCAACCCCGCCTCCACGATGGGCCACAAGCCGCTGACCCGCGACGACTACATGAACGCGCGTTGGATCTCGGAGCCACTCTGCCTCTTCGACAACTGCCTCGAGACCGACGGTGCGCTCGCGGTCGTCGTGACGTCGGCAGAGCGGGCGCGCGACCTCCCCCACCCGCCCGCGCTGATCCACTCGTTCGCGCAGGGTCTGCCGCCCAACCATCAGACGATGACCAACTACTTCACCGAAGATCCATTGCGCGGTCCGGCCTGGACCGCAGCGAAGCGGTTGTGGGCGAACGCCGACGTGACCCCGGCCGACGTGCACGTCGCGCAGCTCTACGACGCGTTCAGCCCGCTGATCCCGCTGTCGTTGGAGGGGTACGGCTTCTGCGAACGCGGCGAAGGCGGCCCCTTCACTGACAACGGCAACATCGAGTGGCCCCACGGACGACTCCCGGTGAACACGTCGGGCGGCGGCATGTCGGAGGCCTACGTGCACGGCTTCAACCTCATCCTCGAAGGCGCCCGCCAGATCCGCGGCACGAGCACGTCGCAAGTCGACGGCGCCGAGGTCTCGCTCGTGACCAGCGGCGAGGGTGTGCCGACCTCCGCGATCCTCTTCACCCGGGACAAGTGATGGAAACCGTCTGGCTGCTTCCCGACGTGACCGAGCCGACCAGCGCGGCGTTCTGGGAAGGATGCGCGCGCGGCGAGCTCCTCGTGCAGGCGTGCGCGTCGTGCGGGCTGCGGCGCATGCCGCCCCGGCCGATGTGCGCGCGCTGCCGTTCGATCGACGTCCGTTGGGACGTCACCTCTGGTCGCGGCCGGATCTGGTCGTTCATCGTGCCGCATCCCCCACTGCTGCCGGCGTTCGCAGAGGTGGCGCCCTACAACGCGATCATCGTCGAGCTCGAGGAAGACCCGCTGATCCGCTTCGCCGGCAACCTCGTGACCGGCCCCGACGGCGAGATCAACGAGATCGACCCGGCGACGATCGAGATCGGCGAGCCGGTGCGCGTGGTGTTCCACCGCATCGACGACGTGAGCCTGCCGAGGTGGGTGCGCGCGTCGTAACCCCGATCGAAATTCTTCTTTGCGCGTAGAGGTTTTCGCGGGTTTGGGTGTCGCACCCCTTCTGTATTGTCGGTCGTAT
>CAZLEC010000390.1:0-4897 GCA_964558245.1 uncultured Burkholderiales bacterium
CCACCACACGATCGCCACCGCGATTAGCGTGTGATTGAGGCTCGGACCGAGTGACGCGACGACTGCGATCGCGAGCAGCGGCGCCGGGAGCGCGAGGAAGACGTCGGTCAGCCGCATCAGCACGTTGTCGACCCAACCACCGGCCGCGCCCGCGATCACACCGATCGTGCCGCCGATCACCACGCCCGACGCGATCACCTCGAGCGCCGCGAACCACGTCGTGCGGATCCCGAAGAGCACCCGGGAGAGGATGTCGTGACCGACGTCGTCGGTGCCGAGCAGGAAGCCGTGGTGGAACGGCGGGATCGGCAGCGCCGACGTGGACGCCAACGCAGTCGGCTTGTACGGCGCGAGCCACGGGCCCACGATTGCGAGCACGGTCACGGCGAGCAGGAGCCCGACCGCGAACCGGTCACCCCACGAGACGCGCGCGAGAAACGCAGGCCGGCGGATCAGCGCGCGGCCCCGTACGGTGCGCGGCGCCAGGTACGGCTCGGCCACTGCCATCAGGCGTGCTCCGCTGCCATCGCGTCGTGACCGGGTGACCGGACGCACGCGCACGCGCGCTCGTTGTCGGGACCGAACGCCACCTCGACCGGCACGTGTGTGCGGCACTCGTCGAGCGCGACCGGGCACCGGGGGTGGAACGCGCAACCCGACGGCGGCCGGAGCGGGCTCGCCGGCTCGCCGGCCAGGCGGCCACCGATCCCCTCGCCCGGCACGGCCGCGAGCAGCGCACGCGTGTACGGATGACTCGGATCGGCAGCCACGATCTCGGCCGGTCCCTCCTCGACGATGCGACCGAGGTACATGACCGCGACCCGATCGGCGACGATGCGCGCCGCCGCGAGGTCGTGGGTCACGAACAGGAGCGCCATGCCCAGCTGGCGACGCAGCCGGCCGAGCAGGTTGAGCACGGTCGCCGCGAGCGACACGTCGAGCGCGGAGGTCGGCTCGTCGCACAGCAGTACCTCGGGCGGGACGACCGTCGCCCGCGCCAGCGCGACGCGCTGACGCTGGCCGCCGGAGAGCTGGCTCACCTTCGCGTGCGCGACCTCGGGGAGCAGCCCGACGAGATTGAGCGCATCGGCCACGCGCTCCGCACGCTTCTTGCGGGTCAGTCCCTCCTCACGCAGTCGCTCGCCCACGAGCTCGCCCACCGTGAGCCAGGGAGTGAGCGAGGCGCCCGCGTCCTGGAAGACCATCTGCGGCCGCGCCCCTCTCCCGAACACGATGTCGCCGCGGTCGATCGGCATCAACCCCGCGATCCCCCGCAGGAGCGTCGACTTGCCGCAGCCGCTCTCACCCACGAGCGCGAGCGAACCACCCTCGGGAATCGACAGGTTCACGCCGCGCAGCGCCTCGAGCGGTTGACGCTTGCGGAAACCAGCGCGCAACTGGAAGGTCTTGTGCACGTCGACGACGAGCACCGCCACCGGGCGCTTCGCGTTCGGCATGACGGTGGGCCATTCGAGGCCCGACTCCGGAGCGTCGGCGTCGGACTCCCGATCATCGGCGCGCAGGCACGCCACCGAGGAACGCGACTCCCGGTCGAGGAGCGGCGGGGGCTCGGTCGAGCACACGTCGGTAGCGAGCGGGCACCGGGGCGCGAACGCGCATCCGGCGAGGGGCTGGCGCGGATCGGGGGGATCGCCGAGGAGTGCGGGCAACGGGCGGCAACGGTCCGCGTGCATGCGCAACCGCGATCGCAGCAGACCACGCGTGTACGGATGGGTGGGCTCGTCGAGCACCTGCTCGGTCGTTCCGAGCTCGGCGAGCCGGCCGGCGTACATCACCGCGATGCGGTCGGCTACCTGCGACGCGACACCGAGATCGTGCGTGATGAACAAGAAGCTGCACCCGATCTCGTCGCGCAGCTCGCGAACGAGCGCGAGGATCTGGGCCTGCACGGTCACGTCGAGCGCGGTCGTCGGCTCGTCGGCGACCACGAGCGCGGGCGAACCGGCGATCGCCATCGCGATCATCACGCGTTGCCGCAACCCGCCCGAGAGCTCGTGCGGATAGCTGTTCATGCGACGCGCGGGTTCGGGCACGCCGACCGACTCGAGGAGCGAAAGCGCCGCGGCCGTGGTGCCGGCGGCTTCCGCGACCTGGCGACCGATCCGCATCGTGGGATTCAGCGACGTCATCGGATCCTGGAACACCGCACCCAGATGGTCGCGACGGATTCGTCGGCGCGCCGCCGCGTCGGCGTGCGTCATGTCGACGCCGTTCACCACGGCGCGGCCCGCGATCCTCGGCGCGGGCGTTGCCGGCAGCAGGCCGAGCAGCGACAAGCCGAGCACGCTCTTGCCCGAGCCCGACTCGCCCACCAAGCCGAGGATCTCACCCCGGCCGATCGTCAGATCGACGCCGCGGACCGCGTACACGTCGGTCTCGCGCCGCCGGAACGTCACCCGCAGGTCGCGCACCTCGGCGACGACCGCCGCGTCGGCGGCAGTCACCACCGTCGGCAACTCGCGGGTGACGTCTCGGCTCATCGGCGCGTGCTATCCCGCCGGCTTCAGGTCACCGAAGCGGACGGTGAACAAGGTCGGGAGCTGGTGGACGTAGTCGGTGTACCCCTTGCGAGCGACCACCGTCTCCTTCACGTCGGCGATCGTGTCGAAGCAGCCCGACTGCGCAATGAGGTCACCGGCCTTGCCGTAGTCGGTCGCGATCGTCGACGGATCGGTCGCCGACAGCCCGGCGTCCATCGCCTTGTCGGCATCGGGCACCGAGCACAGCAAGTAGTTCAACGCCCCCTTCGTGTTCATGTAGATCCGGATCCACGTGTCGGGATGCGCGGCGTCCGGGTTGGTGGAGTCGATCAAGAGGTCGGGCGCCTGCTTCGGCTGGGTCGGCAGGGCGAAGACCTGCGAGATCGGAATGCCGCGCACGCTCACCTTCAAGCCGTCGCCCTGCAGCTCCGCCTGCACCAGGTCGGCGACCCGCTGGTTCGTCGGGTCCTGGGTGTCGTACTCGAGCTCGACACTCTTGTCGCTCAGGCCCGACACCAGGCCCTTGAGCTTCGAGGGGTCGTAGGTCGGCGTGTCGGCACCGAGGCTCGGGTCGAGCTCGCCGGTCGGATAGATCTGGTTCGACACGGTTGCGCGGGATCCGTAGACGCTGCTCACGATCGAGTTCTTGTCGATCGCGCTCCGCAGTGCCGTGCGCAGCGCAGCGCTCTTGAAGATGCCCTTGTTCTCGTTGACGAACACCAGGGTCTTGAGGTTCGCCGGGAACTGGTGCACCTCGAAGCCCTTCGCCTGCAGCGACTGCACGTCGGGCGTGGGCAGACCGTGCAGGATCATGTCGAGCTGGTTGTTCTCGAGGTCGAGCTCCTGCGTGGAGATGCTCGGCTGGATCGAGATGTCGATCTCCTGCACGTAGGGCTTCGGCCCCCAGTACCCGCTGAACGCGGTCAGCACGTACTTCTGGCCGGGCACGAACGACGAGATCGTGTACGGACCGGTGCCCGCGTCGTGCGACTTGAGCCACGACTGCGCGTGGTCGGTGCCGGCGTGCGCCGCGATCTCGGTCGGACTGTCGACCTTCGGCCCGTACGGCGACGCGAGGTAGTCGAGGAACGGGCTCACCGGATTCTTCAGCTTCACGACGAAGGTCAGCGGGTCGGGTGTCTCGTACGACGCGACGTCGGCGAGCATGTACGCGGGCGACGAGTTCACCGCGGTGCGGCGTTGGAAGCTCTTCTCGACCGCGGTCGAGTCCATCGTGGTCCCGTCGTGGAACTTCACGTTCGGCCGGAGCGTGAACGTGTAGGTCTTGCCGTCGGGTGAGACGGTCCACTTGGTCGCGAGCGCGCCCTCGAAGGTGTTGAGGTCGGGCTTGTAGCGGATGAGCCCCTCGTACACCGACGTGGTGACCGCGTTGCCCTCGAGCTCGTAGAAGATGTCGGGATCGGGCACCTGCATGTCGGCGCCGAACGCGATGTGCAGCGTCGTCGAGGCCGCCGTCGTCGATCCACTCCCCGCCGCGGGCGTGTTCGTGCCGGAGCTCGACGAGCTCCCGCACGCGGCCAGCGCGAGGCACGCGGCGAGACCGACGCCGAGCGCCGTGCGGGGGGTGTGCAGGAATGAACGAACCTTCAAGGTGTCTCCTCTCACCGGGGCAACGAGCAAGCGCCGCCCGGTGCTCAGAACATGTCGAAATACTTCGTGCGCTCCCACTCGGTGACTTGCCCGTGGAACTCGTCCCACTCCGCGCGCTTCATCGCGACGTACTCCGTCACGAACTGGGTCGGGAAGACGCTCGCGACCAGCGGATCGGCCTCGAACGCGTCGATGGCTTCCAGGAGCGTGCGCGGGAGGCGCCCGCCGGTCGCGCCGGCCGGCGACCAGTCGTAGGTCAGGTCTTCCACCGGGTCCCCGGGATCCAACTGCTCCCGCACGCCCTCCAAGCCGGCCGCGAGGAGGAACGCGGAGGTCAGGTAGGGGTTCGCGGCGGAGTCGACGCCGCGGTTCTCGACGCAGGGCCGGTTGCGCGGCAAGCGCAGCAGGCACGAGCGGTTGTTGTCGCCGTAGGTGGCCCACACCGGCGCCCACGAGTTGGTGCCGTCGGCCAGCCGCTCGGTGAGCCGCTTGTAGGAGTTGACCGTCGGGGCACAGATCGCCGACAACGCCGACGCGTGCCGCATGATGCCGGCCACGAAGCCGTACGCAGTCTTGCTCCACCCGCGGCCGCGCGCGTCGTCGGGATCGCGGAAGAGATTCGCGCCGCTCTCTCCGTCGGCGAGGCTCATGTTGTAGTGCGCACCGCTCCCCCACGCCTCGGCGTACGGCTTCGGCATGAAGGTCGCGACGAGGCCGTGCTGTTTCGCGATCTGCTTCGCCGCGACCCGGAAGAACGTCACCTTGTCGGCCATGTCGAGCGCGGT
>CAZLEC010000391.1:0-4846 GCA_964558245.1 uncultured Burkholderiales bacterium
GATCTGACGGGCGGCCTCACGGTGCCCGGCGGCCAGGCCCAGCAGGACCAACCACTGCGAGAGCTTGCGGGGAATGTCTCCCTCCACTGGCACCTCGGGCACCTCCTCGGGTTGCGCGTGCGCCTTGAACACCCGATCGAAGTCGGCCTCGGCGGCGTCGCCGGCGCCGGCGCCGTGGTACAGGTCGACCACGGCTCGAGCCAGCATCCGCTTCGCGGCATTCGGGTGCAACGCGCCTTCTGCGAGCTGTCCGGTGATGTCGGCGACCTGCTCGGGCGGCCAGTCGGTCGCGTACTGGAAGTACGCGGGCATCATCTCGTCGGCGATCGACATCACTTTGCCGAACTGCTCCGAGGGGATCTCGGCGATCCCTATGTAGTTGTTGAGCGACTTCGACATCTTCTGCTCGCCGTCGAGCCCGACCAGCAGCGGTGTGGTGAGCACGATCTGCTGGTCCTGGCCGGCGCGCGCCTGGAGGTGACGGCCCATGATCAGGTTGAAGAGCTGGTCGGTGCCGCCCAACTCCACGTCGGCGCGCACTTCGACCGAGTCGGTGGCCTGCAGCAACGGGTAGAGGAATTCCATGAGCGAGATCGCGACACCGCTCTGGTACCGCTTGGCGAAGTCGTCGCGTTCGAGCATGCGCGCGACGGTGACCTGCGCGGTCATCTGGAGCACGGCTTCCATGTCGAGAGATCCCAGCCAGGCCGAGTTGCGCACGATCTCGAGGCGCTCGGGCGCCGGATCGAGGATGCGGGTGACCTGCTCGATGTAGCTCTGCGCGTGGGCGTCGACCTCGTCCTTGCTCAGTCGCGGCCGCGTGACCGACTTGCCCGAAGGATCACCGACCATCGCGGTGAAGTCGCCGATGATCAGCACGGCGACGTGACCGAGGTCCTGGAAGCGGCGCAGCCGGCGCAGCACGACCGCGAAGCCCAGGTGGATGTCGGAGGCGGTTGGGTCGATGCCGAGCTTCACCCGCAACGGCCGGCCGGTCTCGAGCTTCTTCCGCAGCTCGGCCTCGGAGATCACGTCGACCGCGCCCACGGTGAGCAGCTGGATCTGACGGTCGACGTCCACGGCCGCCGACGGTAGTTGACGGGCCCGGCGAGCGATCCTATTTGGGAGGCCGCGGAAACGGTTCCGCGGAACCCCCGCGTGAGGTGTGCTCGCGGACGGTGAGGACCGCGGACCTCGAAATACGTCCCGCGGGACGCACGCGTAAGCAGATCTCGCGGGGCGTCACCACCTCAGCGACGGCGAGCGCGCGTGCGAACGACCTTGCTGTCGGCGCAGCGGACGACGTGCACGTCGTGCTCATCGAGCTCGTACACGGCGAGCTGACCGTAGCGCCGCCCGAGCTCGCATGCTTCGGCGCGGTCGAGCCCGCCCACCGCGACGCCGGGCTCCGACCACGACCCATCCACCGATTGCCCGTCGGCCGGCCAGAAGCTCACGCCGATCGCGATCAGCTCGCGCTCGAGCCGGCGCTGGTCGGCCTCGTTGCGATCGCGATCGCGCGCTTCCCCGCCGGGGTTGTAGGCGGTGAGCACGAAGAGCGGCGTCGCCGGCGGCGTTCCGGCATCCGCGCCGCTGAGGCGCCTCCGGTCGCCGTCGATCTCGCAGTCGATGACCGCGCCGACCCACAGATCCCAGCGCTCGTCGTCGTTCACAACGGACCGCCGCTCGCGGTCAGCCGAACTTGGCGGTGAGGCCGCCGTCGACGGGGATGACCGCGCCGTTCACGAACGACGACGCGGGTAACGCGAGATTGAGCACCATCTGCGCGACCTCTTCGGGCTCGCCGTAACGACGGAGCGGCACCCGGCGGTTCGCGAACTTCTGCTTGGCGTCGTCGGGGATCGGCGCGGTCATCCCCGTGTTGATGGGGCCGGGGCAGATGCAGTTGACGGTGATCCCCCGGGATCCGAGCTCGGTCGCGAGCGAGCGCGTCAGCCCGACGACGCCGTGCTTCGAAGCGGTGTAGGGCGAGATGTACGGCGTCGCGCCCAGGCCTTCGGTCGAGGCGATGTTGACGATCCGGCCCGCGTCGGAAGCGAAAAGGTGCGGCAGGCACGCCCGGATCATCCGCACGTATCCGGTGAGGTTCACCGCGAAGGTGAGATCCCACGCGGCTTCGTAGTCGTCGGAATCGATCGGCGCCGGCAGGCTCACGCCGGCGTTGTTCACGAGGATGTCGATCTTCTTGACCCGCGCGCCGATCTCGCCGATCACGGCTCGGATCTCGTCGGGCTTCGTCATGTCGACGGGATGCGTCTCGACGATCCCGCCTGCGCGTTGGATCGACTCCCCGACCTTGGTCAGCCGGTCGGCATCGCGATCGAGGCCGTACACCACCGCGCCTTCCGCGGCGAAGAGCCGCGCGACCGCACGACCCATGCCGCTCGCGGCGCCGGTGACGACCGCGACCCGTCCGCCCACACTGCGAATGCTCTCGTTGTCCGCCACGCGCGGAACGCTAGCGAGGTCTCGCGCTCACGTTCTCGTCTCCCGGCACGTAGAACCGCAGCTCCAGCTCGTCGCCCTTGCCCACCCCGAGACCGATGCGCCGGGACACGCCCGGATGCGCGGGTGGGCTGACACCGTCGTCGGCGATGCGCAGCTCGCCCCGCACGAGGTCGGCTCCGTCGAACGAACGGTCGACGCCGAACGCCTGGCCCAGGCGACCGGGGCCCGCACACAGGTCACGGTCGCGGCGGGCGGCGACGCGCCGCTCGCGCATCGCATCGAGCCCGGCGAGCGGCGCGGCGGCACGCAGGAGCACCGCGTGCGGCTGCGTCCCGGGACCGCACACCGCGTTCATGCACCAATGGTTGCCGTACGAGAAGTACACGTAGAGCCGCCCGGGCGGGCCGAACATCACGCCATTGCGCGGCGTCCGGCGGCGGAAGGCGTGACTGCCGGGATCGTCGGCGCCGCGGTAAGCCTCGACCTCGACGATGCGCGCCACGAGCCGCGGGCCGTCGCCCTCGCGCACCAACACCTTGTTCAAGAGTTCGGGCGCGACCTCGATTGCGTCTCGGTCGTAGAACGATCGTGGGAGCACACGGCTGCGGGTTCGACTCGCGGCCCTCACCGTTCGAGCCACACCTGCTGTTCGGCCAACCGGTCGCGTGCGGCTTCGAGCTGGCGCGCGACGGGCTCCGGCCCGCCACCACCCGGTGTCGTGCGGCGCCGCACCGCGCTGCCCGGCTGCAACAGCGAGAGGCAGTCGGGGCCGAGACGCGGGTCGTTCGAGACGAGCTCGTCGAGGGGCACGCCCCGCTCGACGGCCTGGCGCACCAGGCCGCCGACGATCGCGTGGGCCTCACGGAAGGGCGTGCCCGACTCCACGAGATGCTCCGCGAGGTCGGTGGCGGCGCTCATCGGGTCGTCGGCCGCGACGGTCATCCGCGTGTCGACGAACTCCGCCGACGCCATCAGGCCCGACAGTGCGAGCAACGAGCGCGCACAAGTGTCGAGCGCGTCGAAGAGCGGCTCCTTGTCCTCTTGCAGATCGCGGTTGTACGCGAGCGGGAGGCCCTTCAGCGTCGCGAGGAAGCCGGCGAGATGGCCGATGAGCCGACCGGCCTTGCCGCGCGCGAGCTCGGCGATGTCGGGGTTCTTCTTCTGCGGCAGCATCGACGAGCCCGTCGAGAACGCGTCGGCGAGGCGCAGAAAACCGAACTCCTCGGTGGACCACAACACGATCTCCTCGCCGAGGCGCGAGAGGTGCACCTGCGTGAGCGTCGCGGCGAACAACGCCTCCGCGACGAAATCGCGGTCGGACACGGCATCGAGCGAGTTCGTGAACACCGACGCGAACCCGAGATCACTCGCGACGAGCTGCGGGTCGATCGGCAAACTCGAACCGGCGAGCGCGCCCGCGCCCAGGGGAGACACGTCGACGCGTACGAGGCAGTCGCGCCAGCGATCGAGGTCGCGACCCAAGGCCCAGAAGTGCGCGAGCAGGTGGTGCGCGAGGAGCACCGGCTGCGCGCGTTGGAGGTGGGTGTAACCGGGGAGGTACACGTCGGTTGCTTCCTCGGCCCGCCGCAGGAGCACGGTCTGGAGCTCGTGGATGCGAGTGGCCTGCACGCGCCCCTCGCGCCGGAGGTAGAGGCGCAGATCGAGCGCGACCTGATCGTTGCGACTCCGGCCCGTGTGCAACTTGGCGCCCGTCGGACCGGCGATCTCGGTGACGCGGCGCTCGATCGCGGTGTGAATGTCCTCGTCGGTGGGCGCGAACGCGAACGTGCCCGCCGAGAGCTCCTCCTCGACCCGCGCGAGCGCGGCCGTGATCACCTGCCGCTCCTCCTCCTGGAGGAGCCCGACCGTCTCGAGCATGCGCACGTGCGCGCGGGAGCCCGCAAGATCGTCGGCACCCAGGCGGCGGTCGTACGGCAGGCTGACGGTGAACGCGAGCAGCTCGTCGGACGGGCCCTCGCCGAACCGGCCGGCCCACAGCGGCTTCCCGGACGCCTCACCTTCCGGCAGCTCGCTACTCATGCGGCTACGCCCTCCGGTCCTCGATCGCCCGTGCCGCGATCCACACCGTCCGGACCTGCGGTCTGCGCCCGGCTCACTTCGAGCCCGGGCCCTGGCGGCGCGACCAGGTCTGCGCGGAGAGCCCCCACAGGCGTACGAAGCCCTCCGAGTCCTGGTGGCGGAACATGTCTTCGGCGTCGTACGTCGCGAGGTCGTGGTCGTAGAGGCCGCGCGGCGCGCGCCGGCCGACGGCGCGGCACTGGCCGGCTTCGAGGCGAAGGCGCACTTCGCCGGTCACGTTCTTCTGCGTCTCCGTGACGAACGCCTGGAGCGCGCTCATCAACGGCGCGTGCCACAT
>CAZLEC010000392.1:0-4820 GCA_964558245.1 uncultured Burkholderiales bacterium
TGTTCTGGATCTGGGCGCTGCTCGACTGCATCGCGACCGACTCGGCGCTCTGCCGCAACCTGCCCAAGCCGATGTGGATCGTCCTCGTGCTGATCCTGCCCGACATCGGGGCGCTCGCATGGGTGCTCCTCGGCCGGCCCGAGAAGGCCAGCTGGCGCCCGGGCTCCACCGATTACACGGCGCCGCGCCGACCGGTCGGGCTCGAGGACTCGCCTCGTTACAGCGCGTCGCCGACGATCAGTGATCGCCGGTCGGAAGAGCTCAACCGAGAGCTCGAACGCTGGGAACGTCAGCAGCAGGAGCGCGCCCTGCCGGCCGGCTCGTCGACACCGGCGGCCGCGCGAGCCGCGACTCCCGACCTCGACGAGTGGCAGAAGCAGCTCGACGAGCGGGAGGCCGAGATCCGCCGGCGCGAGCTGGAGGTGCGCCAGCGGGAGCTCGACCAGCGCGAGCTCGAGCAACGCGAACGCGACCTCGACCAGTAGTCGCGTCCCGCCGACCTCTAGCCGTCCGACACGCCGAATCGCCGGTGCAGCGCGGCGCCCGTCGCCGCGTCGGCGGGCAGGAACGTCTCGATCGAGAGCTCGGTCAGGGTGATGTCGAGCGCAGTGCCGAAGGTGGCGATCATCGTGATGAACGCGAGATCACCGTCGTCGGTTCGCAAGCGCATCGGGATCGCAATCGCGCGCGAACCCTCCTGCGGTGGCGGCACCGCGAGCCCCGCCTCCCCGGCGTAACCCATGAGCTCGTCGGCGAGCGCGCGGAGCTCGTCGTCGCCGGTCACCGCGATCTGACGGCGAAGATTGCCGAGAATGTGATCGAACCACTCGTCGAGGTTGAGGATCCGCGACGACAGTCCCTTCGGATGCAACGTCGCGCGCAAGACGTTGCACGGCGGATCGAGCAAGCCGGGCGCGACCCCGTCGACGAGCACGAGCGCGGCCCGGTTCGCGGCCATCAGCGTCCACCGCCGATCGACGAGGATCGCCGGGTAGGGCTCGTGCGCCGCGAGGAGACGATCAATGGCCTCGCGCACCGGCTGCATCTCCGGCGCCGAGAAGTCGGTCGAATGAAACGTGGGCGCGAACCCACCGGCGATCAACAGCGCGTTGCGCTCGCGCAACGGCACGTCGAGCTGGTCGGCCAGGTGGAGCACCATCTCCCGGCTCGGCCGAGACCGGCCGGTCTCCACGAAGCTGAGGTGGCGGGCGGAGATTCCCGCCACTCCGGCGAGGTCGAGCTGACTCATGCGCCGGCGCGTCCGCCACTCACGCAGGAGGTGGCCGACCGCGGGCGCACCGGCATCCGTCATGGTCGTCACGGTACCGACGGGCGTGCGGCAAGACCATTACCTCCGAGGGAATCGACGCGCCGACGCTCGCATCGCACGATGAGGCGACCCGACCGTAGGAGAGACGCCATGACCTCAGTTCTCGAACGTACCGATGTCGCCCGCGGCGCGATCGACGAGTACGCATCGTTCGCCGCGCTGATCGAATCGCTCGACACCGCCGCGTGGGACGCGCCGACGCGATGTGACGGCTTCCTCGTGCGCGACGTCGCCGGCCACGTGGTCGGCCTCGCCGAAGACGTCGTGCGGGGCGTGCCGGGTAGCCGCAACGCCGAAGAGGAAGCCGCGTCGGTTCGCGGCGACTCGCCCGCGCAGGTTGCGGCCCGGCTGCGTGCCGCGCTCGCGTCGATCGAGCCCCTTCTCGCGGCGCTCGACGACGACGCCTGGAACGGACCGAGCGGTGTGCCCGACCTCACCTTCGGCCGCGGCGTGCTCACCCTCTGGTACGACGCGTTCGTGCACGCCGACGACATCCGGGCCGCGCTCGACCGGCCGTCCGACCGGGGCCCGGGCCTGCCGGCCTGCGTCGAGTACCTCGCCGGCGAGCTCACGAGCCGAGGTTGGGGCCCCGCGACGCTGCGGCTCGACGGTGTGCCGAGTCACGACGTGGGCGACGGCGGGCGCGAGATCACCGGAGACCCGTTGCAGTTCGTGCTCGTCGCCACCGGCCGCGCCGAACCCTCGACGATGGGTCTCGAGCCCGGAGTCAGCATCTACTGATCCGTGTGGACCTCGAGCGCGTGGTCAGCGCACGGCCGCGAGATGGCCGGCCTCGACCACGCGCTCGAGCGCGCCGAGCACCTTGTCGTCGTAGACGTAGCCGGGCGCCGACCGCAGCGTCTCGATCGCAAAGCTCTGCTCGTTCCCGTCACGGGCAGTCAGGTCGTCGAAGTCGCTGGCAATGCGCAGGATCTGCACGGCAACCCGTCGCTTCGGGTCGGAGGCATCGCCGGCGACGATGTCACCCGCGCCCGCGAGCGGCTTGATCTCCCGGAGCATCGTGCTCGTCACCGCGGCCACCTCCGCCGCGGGCGTCGGACGTGAAGGGTCTTCGGGCTCGTCGATGGTGACCTGCCCGAGGTGGTGCAGCAGCGCCGCCCGCTCGAGGTCCGACGTGTCGTGGGTCGAAACGCCGAGCACGCCGGCCATCGCCACGGCGAGGGTGGCCACGCGCTTCGAGTGGCCCGGCGGGACGATGCCACCGAACTCCGGCGCCATCGCGAGTGATTCGATCGTTTGGTCGTACGCGCGCGTCGCGGTGTCGAGGCGCTCGAACGCGTACCAGGCCGCCAGCAGCGGAGTCGCGAACAGCAACGGACCCCAGATGCCGACCTGGCCGCGCCCGTCGACACCGCGGTACCCGATCGCCATCAGCATTCCCGACGACGCGATCGCCAGCCAGGCCAGGCGAGCCCGCGCCGAGAAGGTCGGGTGAAGTCGCAGGATCCAACGCATCGCGAGGTCGACGGGAAGTTGGGCGACGGCCGCGGCGCCGAGCGTCAACAGCACCGTGGCGACGGCCTCGTTGTGATGAGTGACGTCGCGGAGCCCGTCGTACACCGCGATCGTGCCCGCCGCGACCGCGAGGCGTTCGATCATGATCTGGACGCGCCAGCCCGATTCGCGATCGTTGAATCGCAGCACCGCCGAGATCAGCTCTGCACCCGCGACCGCGCCTGCGAATCGGGCAGTCGAGAAGCCCGAAGCGAGCACGAGGAGCACGGGGTACGACAGCGGCACCGCGGTCCGGTTCTCGAGGCGCAACACGAGCAGCTCGCCGAGAACGAGACCGGCGGCCAGGAACACCAGCGCGCCGGTCGACCCCGACGGATCGGCGACGTGCGCGATCGTGCCCGCGACGAGACCGGCGATGACGACGAACGCGATTCGCCGGGACAAGCTCACTGCTTGGCCTTCTCGTCGGGAAGCAGGTCTCCGAGGCCGGCCGAACCGAGCCCGACCTCGGGTGCGTGCTCGAAGTGCGACTCCTCCTCGTGGCCCTTGCCGTGCACTTCGTTACGCTTCTCGATCGCGCGGATCAGCGCCTCGGCGCACGCGGGGTGGAACTGCTTCCCCGACTTGTCGCGCAGCTCCTTGAACGCAACCTCTTGCGTGAGCGCCTTGCGATACGAGCGGGTCGACGTCATCGCGTCATAGGCGTCGGCCACCATGATGATGTACGGCTCGATCGGATGATCGAGATTGTCGGGATCGAACTTCATCGCGTCGCTGTGCGCGTGCAACGCGATCGGCCGGAGGAAGTCGATGTGGCTGAGCATCTGCACCGACACGCCCTCGTGAATGCGAACGCGGGCGAACTCCTCCTCGGTGAGCTTTCCCGGCTTGTTCAACAACTGGTTCGGTACCACGAGCTTGCCGATGTCGTGCATCAGCGCCCCGAACCGCAAGCGGTCCATGCGGGCCGGCAGGAAGTCGAGCTCCTCGCCGATGTAGCCCGCGTACACGGCGACGCGCTCGGCGTGACCGGCCGTATAGGGGTCCTTCTGTTCGAGCGCACGAATCAGGAGCTGAACCGTCTCGTCGTGTGACTGCTTCACCTGCATGTACGACGAGAACATCTCGCGCGCGATGAGGATCGGAACGATGATGAGCACGAGAACCGTCGGACCCAACGCGAGATACAGCCGGCCGAGGAAGAGACCGACCATCGCGAACGGGAAGACTTGGACACCCATCGGAACGAGCTCGCGCACAACCTCGCGTGGGAGGCGTCCGAGCTCGATTCGATAGGACGCGAGGATCAGACCGGCCCGCACCGTGAAGTCCGTGAGCGCGGGCGGAAGCGCCGCGACCAGTGCGAGTGGAACGGTGTCGCGCATGACCGGTGGAAGTGCGCCGAACACGAGTGCGGCCCCGAGCAGCGCCAGCCCCGACAGCGCCGCGTTGAACGGGATCCAGCCCCAGGTCGCCTTGGTCAGTCCCGAGAGGAGCAGACCGTTCAACATCCCGACCAGCAAAGGGGCCAGCAGGCTGCCGTCGTGTTGGAACACGACCATGGCCGCCATGCACACCATGAAGGCCGGCGAGAGGTACGCGCCTTGCGGCAACGCGACCTCCCGATGAGCACTGAACACCACGAGCGCCCCGAAGACGAGCGCGGCGCCGAAGGGGAACGCCTGGTGGCGCTCGCTGAACCCGAGCAGGCCCGCGGCCAGGGCCGCGACGGCACAGATGGCCGACGCGAACCACCACAGACGGCGCGGAAACGGGCTCATGTCACCTTCTGTTTCGGCAGATGAACGAGCCTCTGGAGAGGGGCGGCAAGGCCGCGGGCCGGGTTCTACGTCAGTGACGCACGAGACCGGCGCCGCCGGCGAGCAGAACCGCAACGATTCCGCCACCGAGAGCAGCCACGCGGACAGCAATCTTCTTCACAGGAATTCCCCCTTGCGTCTCACCTCCGCCGCTGCCGCTATGGGCGGCGGGGCACACCCGCTCCGCTCAGGGT
>CAZLEC010000393.1:0-4812 GCA_964558245.1 uncultured Burkholderiales bacterium
CCTCGGCTTCCGGGAGATCCACGAGGTAGCGCAGCATCACGACCTCGCGTTGCTTGGGCGAGAGCGCGAGCAACGCGCGCTGGAGGTCGACGCGTTGCGCGTCGACCGCGGGAAGGTCGTGCGCCGGGATGCCGCGCCTTCGTTGCCGCGTGCGCACCCGGTCGATCGCGAGGTTGCCGGCCACCCGCACCACCCACGGCTCCGCATACGCCGAGACCTTCTTCCAGCGCACCAGGGCACGCGCCAATGTCTCTTGGGCGACGTCCTCCGACTCGCTCCGGTCGCCGAGCACGACGTAGGCCACGCCGTAGGCGCGGCTCCACAGGCTCTCGAACTCGGCGTCGAACTCGTCCACGAACTCCCCTTCGCCGGGAGAACGCCCGGGAAGCCGATCGCGTTGACACGATCGAGGAGATCTTTTCAGGTGGCCCCGCTCGGGCCGGGGGAACCGTTCGAGCAGTTGCAGCGTCAGAAGATCCGTGCGCCTCCGACATTCCCTCCGAACGTCCACCCTGATCGTCGCGGCGGCCGGCCTGCTCGCAGCCGGCTGCTCGTCGGGCCATCCTTCGGCTCGCGAGTCGACCTCGACCACGGTCGGTCCCTCTGCCGTGACTCCGAAGCAGGCCGCGAACTCGCTCGGGCGCCAGATGCTCGACGACGCGGTGCTGCCGGCCGGCGCGCGTCCCTCCCGCGCGCCGGCGCCCAACCTGCTGAACGAGCCGGGGTCGGTGCCCGCGATCGGCAACCTCGTGTACGGCCACCGCCTCTGGACGGTCAACGAAGACCCGCGAGCCGTGTACCGCTGGCTCCAGGTGCGCGGCCTGCGCGGGTTCGGAAGGAGCATGACGAGCACCGGGTCGAACGGTGGTGTGCCGATCTGGGGCGTCGAGTTCGACCTCGCGTCGAACCCCCCGAACATCACCGAAGCGGCGTTGGAGTACGGGATCATCAGTGACGCGTCGGGCCACGCGGTGGTGCGCGTCGACTCAGTCGTTGGCTGGGCGCAGCCGCGCCCGGCCAACGAGGTGGTGGGCGCGGCCGACAAGGTCGTGATCGTCACCGTGGTGCACATCGACGGCTCGATCGGCAAGCGGGTCGTCGTCACCGACCCGAAGGTGGTCCAGCCGATTGTGCGTGCGTTCAACCAATTACGGGTCTCGCCGCCCGAAGGCCCGCACGGCTGCCCTCCGATGGGCGAGCACACCGTCTCCTACCAGGTCGCGTTCGCGACGTCGGCAACGGCGCCTCCCGATGTGGTCGCGTCAATCGGCAAGTGCGGCAACATCGGCGTGACGGTCAAGGGTCGGCCGGCTCCCGGGCTCGGCGACTTCGTGAACGCGGGCTTCGGCGACGCGGTTGCGCACGTGCTCGGCCTCTCCGAACCGCACTTCGGCTGATGGTCGTGAAACGGGTTGCGTGCGCGCTGGCCGTAGGGATGCTCGCGGCGTGCGGATCGGCGAGCCGGCAGGCGGCGCCCCCTTCGGCGACGACACCGCGGTCGTCGGCGAGCACGACCACGACGGTGCGCGCGCCGGCGAAGGTCGATCCGCCACAGCCGTCGCCGCAGGATGCCGCGGTCGCGCTCGCGAACCGTCTGGCCGACGAGGCGATCCTCCCGCCCGGCGCCGTGCGCACGAGTGCGCCGCTCCCGCGTGAGTTGCGCGGCCCGTGGGAGGTGCCGGCCGGCGTGAACCTCGTCGGTGCCAAGCGCGTGTGGTTCGTTGCCATGGATCCTGATGCCGTCGTCGCGTTCCTGAAGACGCACGCCCCGGGCGGTCTGGTTGTGGGCGGCGTCGGTACCTTCAGCTCCCGAACGACCCGCGTGATGGATGTGACCGACTCGCTGGCGAAGCTCCCGCCGAACATCGCGCTCGCGGGTTTGGAGATCGGGGTCGAGGCCCACGGCGCCGGTTCGCTCGTGAACGTCATCGGTGGCGCGCAATGGACGCAAGTACGCCCGGCCGACGAGCACGTCGGCGATCGTGACGACGTCGTCGTGGTGAGCCTGTTCCCGCTGCAGGGTGGTGGGCCCGCCGTGCAGCGAGTGGTCGTCACGGGTGCGAAGGAAGCCGCGATCGCGCTCGCGTTCAACGCGCAGAAGGTCTCACCCACCGGTGACGCGGCCGGCGGCTGCTTTGCGCTCGGCGTGAACGCGGTCACGTACCGCGTCGCGTTCGCGGTATCGGCGACCGCGACGCCCGACATCGTTGCCACGATCGCGCCGTGCACGCCGGTCACGGTGACCGTCGGCGGGCGCCGGAGCGTGAGCCTGGCCTGGGGGTCCGGCAATCTCGACGCCGCCGTCGCCCACGCGCTCGGCGAGCGATACCTCTCGTTCGCGCCTGACTAGGCGATCGTCGCGAGCCAGGCCGGGAATTCGTCGAGAGAATCGAGCACGACGTCGGCACCCGCGGCGACGAGCTTCCTCGCGTCGTCGGGCCCCGTCGTGACGCCCACCGCGATGGCCGACGCGTCGAGCGCGGAGCGAATGTCGGTGACGGTGTCACCGACGTAGATCCCGGCTGCGTGCTCCGTGAGCGCATCGCGCTTCTCGTCGCCGTGCACGTGACCGACGACCGCATCGACCTCGAGCCCGACCGCGTCGATGCAACGGAACGCGAGCCGCTCCGTCTTTGCCGTCACCACGACCGCGCGACCGCCGCGCGCACGCACGGCGGCGACCGCGGCCCGCGCTCCCGGCAGCAGGACGGTGCCGCCGCCGACGCAGTTGTCCCAGTAGTACCAGCGGTAGCGCTCGCTCATCTGGTCGACCTGATCGGCGGGGAACCACTGCGCGAGCTCCCACTCGAGCTTGGGCCCGAGGCGCGCGATCACCACTTCGGCGTCGATCGGCACGCCGGTCTCGCGCGAGAGCGCGCCCATGCTGGCGCGGATCCCCGGCCGCGAATCGACGAGCGTCATGTCGAGATCGAAACCGACGGTCAACATTGTTCGGCCAACTCCAACCGCGAGGCGATGCGCGTGACTCCCGGAGGAGATAACCACGGATCGTTCTCGCGAACGAACCAGATCGGGCGGCACGGGGCCATGCACCGAGACTGTCTCAGGGGCGAAGTACAGTGCCCGCATGACACGAACACTTGTTCGTCACCGGTGTGGATCCTGCGGGCACGAGTCGCCGAAGTGGCTCGGGCGCTGCCCCCAGTGCGACGAGTGGGGCACCCTCGCCGCGGTCGAGCGGGAGCGGGTCACGAGCCGGGCCGATGCCGGCGCGCAGCCCGTGCCCCTCGCCGACGTCGACCCGCTCGGGGCGCCCAAACGCGCGACGAACGTGCCCGAGCTCGACCGCGTCCTCGGTGGCGGTCTCGTGGCGGGGTCGCTCACGCTGGTCGGCGGCGAGCCCGGTATGGGCAAGAGCACGCTCGTGCTCCAGGCGCTCGGCGCCATGGCGGCCGACGGCGCCCGCTGTCTGCTGGTGTGCGCGGAGGAGTCGGCCGCGCAGGTGCGGCTGCGCGCGGGCCGCCTCGGCACGCTCGCGTCGGATCTGCTGGTGGTGTGCGAGACCTCCCTGCCGCACGTGTGCGCCCACGTGGAGGCGATGCGCCCCGACGTGATCGCGATCGACTCCATCCAGGCCGTGCAGGATCCGGACGCACCGGGTGGGCCCGGTTCGGTCAGTCAGGTGCGCGACGGCGCCGCACGGGCGCAGCGGCTCGCCAAGGAACTGGGTGTGGCGACCTTGCTGGTCGGTCACGTCACCAAAGACGGATCGCTCGCCGGCCCGCGCACCCTCGAGCACGTCGTCGACACCGTGTTGTCGTTCGAGGGCGATCGCCACCATGCCCTTCGCATGCTGCGCGCGCTGAAGCACCGCTTCGGACCCACCGACGAGCTCTGCCTGATGGAGATGACGGGCGATGGGCTCGTACCGGTGTCCGATCCGAGCGCGTTGTTCCTCTCCGACCGGCGCGTGGGCGCGTCGGGCTCGGTCGTCGCGGCCGTGCTCGAGGGAACGCGTCCGCTGTGCGTCGAGGTGCAGGCGCTCGTCGTGCCGACGCCCGCTCCCATGCCGCGGCGCGTCGCGCAGTCGTTCGACAGCGGACGCCTCGCGATGCTCGTCGCGATCGTGCAGCAACGTGCCGGCGTCGGGTTGGCGGGTCACGACATCTTCGCCAGCGTGGCGGGCGGCGTGAAGGTGGCCGAGCCCGGCGCCGATCTCGCGGTCGCGCTGGCGATCACGAGCGCGCGCGACGACGTCTCGGTCCCGGCCGACACCGTCGTCGTCGGCGAGCTGGGGTTGGGCGGTGAGGTGCGCCAGGTGCCGCAGATCGGCCGGCGCCTCAGCGAGGCGCAGCGGCTCGGGTTCGCCCGCGCGATCGTGCCGGCCTCGACTCCCGACGTCTCCGGAATCGAGCTGATCCGGGTGCACGAGCTCGCCGAAGCGCGCCACGTGGCCGGGCTCACGATTTGACCGTCTTCTGAGCTTGTAGCCCCACAATTTGGGTACCCTCGGTCAACCATCCGACCTGGAGAGGACCGTGGCGCAGCCCCGATCGGAACCCCTCTACGGCGCGCTCCGGCTCGTCGCGCCCGGTACGCCCTTGCGGGAGGGCATCGACCGGATCCTGCAGGCCAAGATGGGCGCGTTGATCGTCGTCGGCGATCATCCCGCGGTGCTCAACATCTGCTCCGGCGGATTCCTGCTCGACGCCGAGTTCACGCCGCAACGGCTGTCGGAGCTGGCCAAGATGGACGGCGCGATCATCCTCGCCTCCGACGGCACCCGAGTCGCCCGGGCCAACGTCCACCTCGTGCCCGACCCCGACATCCCGACCTCGGAGACCGGCACCC
>CAZLEC010000394.1:0-4811 GCA_964558245.1 uncultured Burkholderiales bacterium
TTCCGCGAGCGCATCGACTACACGTACGACCGGCACCGCTTCTGGACCGGCATGGACCGCGGCGACCGCACACCGGCCAAGATCATGGACGAGCAGGTCATCTGCTGCTGGATCGACGACCCGGTGGGTGTCGACATGCGCCACAAGATGAACATCGACATGATCTGCTGGGAGTGCGACTACCCCCACTCCGACTCGAGCTGGCCGCAGTCGCCCGAAGCTGTGTGGAAGCAGATGCAGGCGTCGAACTGCTCCGACGAGGACATCGACAAGATCACGCACGCGAACGCGATGCGGCACTACAAGTTCGATCCGTTCACGACCCTCGGCGGCAGAGAGAACTGCACCGTCGGGGCGCTGCGCGCCCAAGCCGAAGGCTGGGACGTCAGCATCCAGGCCCGCGGGATCAAGGCCTCGGGCACCGGCGCGATCGACCTCCTCAACTTCGCCAAAGCCGACCGGTAGAGGCAGCGGCCACGCGCCGCTACCCCACCGACCGCTCCGCTCGCTACGAACTCGGCTACGCAGGTCGGGAGGCATGGCGCAGCCGGGGCACCAGACCGCCCTCACTCAGGTTCCGCAATGCGCGCTCTTCTGCCGCGTCGACCACGACCGCGTCGCCCGGCTCGCGGTTCACGATGAACGAGACGATGCAGTCGTCACACGCGTCGGTTCCCGCCATCACGCAGTCGCCGCAATCAATGGTGAGGGTCTCTCCAGTAGCCACGGTCGGATCATCCTCCAGGGCTGAGACACTCACCCCGGAGACGGCGCCAGGCGGCGGAATGTGTCCGTGGTTTCCTCGGGTGGCGCCGGCTTCGCGAACAAATAGCCCTGGATGTAGTCGCATCCGAGCTCTGCGAGTGCGGCACGCTCGTCCGGTCGTTCGACTCCCTCGGCGATCGACTTCATCCCGAGAGCCTTGGCGACGTCGATGATGCTTTGGACGAGCGCTCGCCCCTCCCTGCTGACGTCGACCTGGTCGACGAAGGACTTGTCGATCTTGACGATGTCGACCGGCAACTTCCCCAGCCGGTTCAACGACGAGTAGCCGGTGCCGTAGTCGTCCAGCGCGATCCTGAGCCCGAGGTCCTTGAGGAGCCGCAAGCGCGCGAGCCCTTCGTCGAAGTCGAGCATGAGCGTGCTCTCGGTGATCTCCAGCACCAACGCTCGCGGTGGAAGCCCGGAACGGCGCAGCGCCCGGGCGACGTCGTCGACGAGACCGGGCTCGGCGAGTTGGCGGGGTGACAGGTTGACACTCACGTAGAAGTCGTCGGCGACGGTCCCGGCTCGGCGCCACGCTTGGGTCTGCCGGCAAGCCTCGTCCAGGACCCAGTCGCCGATCGGGACGATCAGCCCGGTCGACTCCGCGATCGCGATGAACTCGGAAGGGGCCACCAGCCCGCGGCGCGGATCGTGCCAACGGATCAACGCTTCGACGCCGGCCGGCGTCGAGTCGTCGACGTTCACGATTGCCTGGTAGAAGACCTCGAGCTCGCCACCATCGAGCGCATGCCGCAGATCGTTGACGATCTCGAGATGTCTCAGGGCCTCCTCCTGCATTCGTGGGCGAGCTATCTCGACGCGTGCCTTGCCGCCCTGCTTGGCCAGATACATCGCCAGGTCCGCGTCGCGTAGCAGGTCCTCGGAGTCATCGTGCAAAGGTCGACCGAGCGCGATGCCCATGCTGACGCTCACGGTCATCTCGGTGCCGGCGATGTGAAACGGCGACGCGAGCTGACGGTTGATGCGTTGCGCGACGGCCTCCGCGGCCCTGGACACGACGCCGCTCGCGAGGAGCATCGCGAATTCGTCACCACCGAGTCGGGCGAGCGTGTCGCCGGCGCGCATCACGGACGCGAGGCGACGGGACAAGGCGATCAGGAGCTCGTCGCCCAAGGCGTGACCGAGCGCGTCGTTGACCAATTTGAAGTCGTCGACGTCGAGCAGCAGGACCGAGATCGGATCCGTCCCGGGCTCGGCCCGACGCAGCGCGTCGTCCAGCTGGTTGAGAAACAGAGTCCGGTTGGCCAGTCCGGTCAGCGGGTCGTGCAACATCTGGAAATCGAGGTCGTCCTCGGCCTTCTTGCGGGCGGTGATGTCCAGCGCGGTTCCGAGGACGCGCGGCCGGCCGTTCGCGGCGACCGTACGCGCAGCTCGCGCCTGTACCCACCGAATCGTCCCGTCCGGCCAAACCAGCCGGTGCGCGAGATCGGCCGGCGTCCCGGCCTCGGCGCAGGCGCGGATGGCCGTCACGAGCGCGCTCCGGTCGTCGGGATGCACGCGCTCCAAAAGGGTTGTGACGTCGAACTTGTCCACGACCGGCACCCCGAGGAGTCGACACAGCTGCCGGGAAGGACGGATCGCCAACGTCTCTGTGTCTTGCTCGAAGCTGCCCAGGCCCGCGATCTCCTGCGCCTCCTCGAGCCGCCGGCGCTCGGCCTCCACCATCGCTTCGGCACGCTCGCGGGCGCTGATGTCGATGGCCTGCGTCAAGAAGCCCACGACCTCGCCGCGCCGATCGGTCAGCGCGCGGATGTACATCTCGACCGACACCAATGTGCCGTCGGGGCGCAGGTAGTGCTTGTCGAACGAGGCCGTCTCGACGACCTTGCCCAACAGGTCCCGCATCACGGATTTGCTCGGCGCGACGTCGTCGGGGCTCGTCAGTGCGGCGAACGTGGTCGCGACCAGCGCATCTCGGGAACGACCCACGAGATCGCAGAACGCCGCGTTGACACGACGAAAGCGCCCGGTGGCGTCGGTCACGACCATGCCCACCACGCTCGACTCGAACACGTCGATGTCGTCGAAGGCCGGCATCAAGAGGCGCGGGTTCGGGGTCACGTCGCCGGTGGGATCGCGCCCGTCGACTCGGGCTCGGACGGCGCAATCGTGGAGGGCGTGTCTTCCGCCGGTTCGGAACCGGCGACGACGATGCGGTCACGGCCTTCGCGCTTCGCGCGGAGGAGCGCCTGGTCGGCGGCGTCGACCGTTTCGCCGAATGTGACCCCGGGCTCCGACGCGGCGAGCCCGAAGCTGACCGTGAAGGGCGGCACCGTGCCGCCCTCCAGCTCGGCCGCGAGCCGGGCACGGATGCGCTCGATGACGACGACCGCCTTGTCGAGCGGGCAGTCGGGCAGGACCGTCACGAACTCCTCGCCGCCGTAACGCGCCGGAATGTCGCTCGGGCGGACGCTGTCGCGCAGTACCCGGGCGAAGAGCCGCAGGGCCCGGTCGCCGGTGTCATGACCGTGCACGTCGTTGAGGAGCTTGAACTGGTCGAGATCGCCGTAGGCGACGGCAAACGCGAGACCTTCGTCGGTGAAATCGTGTGCGCGCGCTTCGAGGCTCCGCCGGTTGAGCAGCCCGGTGAGCGGGTCCGTGTGCGCCTGTGTCTCCGATCGTGCGAATGCCCGCAGCATTCCGATGCGATCGCCGGCCTTCCGCGCGATCAGCTCCCACCCGCGGGCGGTCTCCGCACCGGGACTCTCTGCCGGGCGTTGCACGTGGAGCACGCCCGTGGTCCGGCCCGCGATGCTGACCGGTACGCACATCGTCCACACCTCGTCGGTGCGCCCGCGCAGGTACGGGCACGTGTCGAGGTTCGAGCTGCATTCGAAGCGCTGCGTCTGTCCGCTCTTCGTCGCGGGGCACTCGGCGGGCACACCGACGCGACATGCGGCATCCGCGACGGGACCCGTACTGAACACCTGACGGAAGTGCGCCTGGCTCGAGTCGGAGAGGAGCAGCTCTGCCGGCGAGTCGGCATCGACGATCGTCGCGGCTTGCGCGATGACGTCGTAGGCCGCTTCTTCGGTCTGTTCCATCTCGAGCGCGCGCTGCAGAGAGGTCTCGAGACGCGTGTACCGCGCTTCGGCCTGCATCGCGATCGCGTCGCCGACCATGCGCCGATCATCGCGGCGGGCACCCCTCATGAGCCATACGCCGACGAGGCTGAACGAGAGTGCAAGCACCCCGAACATGAAGTACGCAGTGCGGCGCGTGTCATCGATTCCCGAGACGATCGTGGCGGCACGGCCACGAATGATCGGCGTGTAGATCCTCGATTCGAGCGATGTGAGCGCGGCCCTGAGGTCCTCGGCCTCGCGTCGCTCACTGGCGAGGGTCGACGCGTACGCGGCGTCCGAGGGCCTCATACCGAGCACACGGGCCGCCAACGTCACCGACCGAGCCGCCGCGATCTCGTAACTGCGCTGTAGTGCACGCTCGCCCGGACGATCCAACGCATGTTGGAGGTACCGCGACCACCCCGCGTCGCGCACCTGGCCCGCCGCCTGCGCGCCCGCGAGCGCGGCCGCGCGCGCGACGGGATCCTGGGTCTGGACAAGGGTCATCAACTGCTCTTGGCTGTTGGTCGACGCGGTCGATGTATCGCGCAATGCGGTCTCGGCCGGCACCGCACGGTTGGCGAGCTCCCGTGCGGCCGCGTCCTCACGCGCCATGCTCCCGACCGTCGTGGTCACGAGGATCAAGCCCAAGGCCAGGCCCAGCGCACACACGATGATCGTCCGTCCGGTCGGGCCCAGTCGTCGAGATCGAATCGTCATGGTGCTGCCTCGCAGGCCCGGGCAGGTGCGAGGAGAAGGCCGGACGCGTCAGGTGCGTCCTTGCCGAACTGCCACGATCTGCGCCGAAGCATGCAGAAATGTTCGACCTTCCGGCTTCATCACCCGAAGGGCCGAAGGTCACAAGTCTTCGGGCTTGTGTCTGGGGTGGCGGGGGTCGTCGGGTGGGACCATGGGTCGTGGGCCGTCGCCTTCGACGAGTGCCCAGTTGTGTCGGGTTTT
>CAZLEC010000395.1:0-4802 GCA_964558245.1 uncultured Burkholderiales bacterium
GTCCGCGAGATCTCTCCGGCACAAGCCCAGGAGATGATCGACAAGGCGCCACCGGCCTTTCTCCTCACGCCCAACATCACCGCCGACCGGCAGCTCAAGGTCGTGATGTCGCTCGTGAAGTCGCACCACATCCTCGACCACAAGAAGGTCGCGGTGCTCACCGAGACCGATGCGACCGCCCGGGTGAAGTCGGTCGTCGACCCGACGTTGACGTCGATCGGCGTGAGCCAGGGCTCCGAGGCCGTGCTGTCGATCAGCGGCGCCGACACCACCGCCGCGCAGAGCCAGCTCGCGAGCTTCATCGAGAAGTGGAAGACCGAGCACGTGAACGCGCTGATCCTCGTGGGTGCGGGCGCGTCGTCGAAGCAGTTCATCAACGAGGTGAAGGTCGCGATTCCCGACATGCAGCTCGTGGCCGACACCACGAGCGTCGAGGAGGGCGGCCAGGACGACGTGAAGGCGCACATCGAGCCGAACCCCTACGACGGGATCATCACGGCCGAGGGCCGGATCCGCCTCGAGCACTCCAAGACCCCGCACTTCAAGTACTGCAACGACATCTACAAGGCGGCGACCGGCAAGGACCTCCCGCTGCCCAACGTGGTCGTGAAGCTCGCGAACGGCAAGCAGAACAACATCTACGGCAACGCCGAAGATGCCTGCTCGTTCCTCACGATGTTCCAGGACATCGCCGACCGGATCGGCAAGAACCTGAACGACACCAACTGGGTCAACACCGTCAACAACTTCGGCTCGATCCAGGTGATGAACACCGACTGGGCGTCACTGCACACCGGCAAGTACGACGCCGACGACACCTACGGGCTCGTCGCCTTCGACCCGAAGATCCCGCCGATCGGCGAGTGGAAGCACATCACTCCGACCGAAGACGTCAGCGGCTCGTAGTCAGGTAGTTACCCAGCCAGGCGCAGATCCGGAGGCCCGGTCGGTGCTCGGAGTCGCACGGGCGGTGGAGGGCCGGAGGTCGTAGCCGCATCAGGCATTGCTGCGCTGGATGGCGCGTTCGTCGGTGCCGAGGTACGACGCCACGACGAGCGGGTTGTTGCGCACGTCGGCGGGGGTGCCTTCGGCGATGACCTGCCCGGCCTCCATGCAGTAGATGCGGTCGCTCAGCGACAGGATCATCGGGAGGTCGTGCTCGACCACGATGAGGGTGGCGTCGAGCTCCTGTTGCACCCGCTTGATGAGCGGGCCGAACGCTTCGGCTTCGCGCTGGGCGACGCCCGCGGTCGGCTCGTCGAGGCAGATCACGCGTGGCGCGACCGCGAGCACGGAGGCGAGCTCCACGATGCGCCGGGTCCCGGTGGAGAGCTCGGCGATGAAGCGGTCGGCGTAACGCCCGAGCCCGAGGAAGTCGATCAGCTCCGACGCCTGCTCGCGCTTGAGCCGCTCGGCCCGCAGGGCCGGCGGGAGCCAGAGCGTGCTGCCCCAGAACGACGTCGCGGATCGCGCTTCGAGCGCGAGTTGCACGGTCTCGCGAACGGTCAGCTCGGGGAACAGCGTCGCGGCCTGGAAGGTGCGGCCGAGCCCGCGCCGCGCGCGGCGGTGCGCCGGAAGCGAGCTGATGTCTTGCCCGAGGAGCTCCACGGTGCCGTCGGCGTGGGCGAAACCGCCGATCGCGTTGAGCAGCGTCGATTTGCCGGCGCCGTTCGGGCCGATGAGCCCGATGACCTCGCCGGGCTCGGCGCGGAAGTCGACGGAGTCGACCGCGACGATGCCGCCGAAGCGCACGGTGAGCCCGTGGGTGGCGAGCACGCTGCCGTCGGGGTTGAGCGTGAGGGAGCCCGGTGTCGCCACTCGCGTGAGTGACTGCGGGGGCGCGGTCGTGCGCTTCGTCGCGCGGTCGGGGAGTCGCTTCTCCAGCCACGTGAGGAGCGAGCCGCGCACCGCGTAGCCGATCTGCGTGAAGCCACCGGGGAAGTACAGGAGCACGATCAACAGCCCGATGCTCGACGTGAGGAGCAGGATCGTGTCGTTGTTGGGCCAGAAGGCCGGCAGCCCGATGACCCACAGCGCGCCGGTGACCGCGCCGGCGAGGCTGCCGAGGCCGCCGATCACCGCGATCGCGACGAGGTTGAGCGAGTCGGGAACGGTGAAGAATCGCTCGGTGTAGCCGATCGTCACCACCAGCCCGCCGAGCAGCGCGCCCCCGAGGCCGGAGATGAATCCGCCGAGCGCGAACGCGGTGAGCTTGGCGCGCGCGGGCGAGACGGTGAGCGCGGCCGCGGCCGGTTCGTTCTCCCGCACGCCGATGATCGTCCGGCCGATGCCGGTGCGGCGCAGATGGCCGGCCACCGCGAGCACGACGACGAGGCAGATCAGCACGAAGTAGTAGTAGTTGCGGTTCAGGTGGTTCAGGTCGACGCCGGCGATGTGGCCGCGTGAGAAGTTGACCGTGAGCAGGCCCTGGCCGCCGGTGAAGATCTGGCGGCCGAAGATGTAGCTCGCGGCCGCGATCGCGAACGCCATGGTGCTGATCGCGAGGAGCAGGCCCTTCACGCGCAACGCGCCGATACCGACCAGCACCGCGAGCAGGCAGGCCACCAGCGCGCCGAGCAGGATGTCGAGCCCGAACGGCAACGGCCGGATCGTCGGTCCGATGACGCGTCCGGCGAACAAGGGTTCCAGGCCGATCGCGACGACGATCGTGGCGATCGCCGCGACGCGGCGGGTCGATTTCCATTGTTGGCGCCGGGCGGTGAGGCCGATCACGATGGCGACGACGGCGAGCCCGATCGACATGACGAACGGGACCGGCTGGAGCGCACCGTTGAACAACCGGTGGGATCGCCAGCCGATGTTCATCGTGATGCCGCGGGAGAACGCGGCGCCGCTCAACGCGCCGATGCCGGCGAACGCCATCTGGCCGAGCGAGAGCTGGCCGCCCCAGCCGGTGAGCACGGTCACCGACACCGCGCAGATCGCGAACGCGAGGATGATCGAGTACGTGAGGTGACGCGCCGACTGATGGATGATCAGCGGCAGGATGATCGCACCGACCAGCGCGACGCCGGCCATGACCTGCGGCATCCGGCGCACCCACCAGATCTCGCGCAGCCGCTCGGGCACCGGGGGCACGCGGGGTGCGAACGCGAAGCTCTCACCGCCGGCGTCGTCGCCCCGGCTCATGCGCGCGACGAGCAGGAGCACGATGATGAACAGCACGAACTGGACGAGCCCGGTCTCGTTGGGGAAGTTGAAGACCAGTACCTGATAGAGCAGGCCGACCGCGATCGCGCCGCCGACGGCTTTCGGGAACGACGTCATGCGCGCGATCAACGCCGCCGACAAGCCGAGCAGCAGCGTCTCCGGCCCGATCGACACCAGCTCCGACGACCCCTGGAGCGTCGCGTAGAGGATCACCGACACGGCCGACAAGAATCCGGCGATTGTCCAGATCGCGGTCGACATGACCTTCGGGCTCACGCCCGTGAGGCGGGCGAGGTCGGCGTTGGTGGCGGTGGCCCGCACCGACTCGCCGAATCGGGTGTGACCGAGCAGCCACCACAGCCCGACGCAGATGAGCGGCACCACGATGATCGCGAGCAGCTGCGGACCGGTGATCACGATGTCGTGCGCGTGGAACGGTCCGACGCCGATGCTGCGGATGCTCCACTGCGCGGTCATCGGGCTCGGGTACGAGATCTGCAGCGAGCCGGTGCGGTAGTCGGGGAGCGCGTGGGTGACGGCCTCGCAGAGCTCGGCGATGCCGATCGTGGCGACGAGCACGATCACGCGGGGCGCCTTCGAGAGCCGCCGAATGATCGCCATCTCCACGACCGTGCCCGTGGCGGTGCCGATCAGCACCGCGAAGATCAGCCCAGGCCAGTAGGGCCAGCCCGACTTGCCGACCATGACCGCGAGCACAGCTGCGGCCGGGACGCCGAGGTCGCCGACCGCGAAGTTGATGACGCGGCTCGAGCGGTACACGAGCACGATCCCCATCGCGATGAGCGAGACGACGAGGCCCTGCACGAGCCCGATCACGAGGAGGTTGGCGGTCCAGAGGTTGGGGTGCAGGAGCGACCCGGCCATCAGCCGCCCTCGGTCCCGAAGAACACGGCGCGGGCGAGGTCGTCACGTTCGAGGAGCTCGTGCGCGGGGCCCTCGAAGCGGATCTCGCCCTTCTCGAGGAAGATCGCCCGGTCGGCGATCGCGAGCGCGACGTTGAGCGACTGCTCGACGATCAGCATCGTCTGGCCGCGTGCTTTCAGCGTGTCGATGAGCTCGAGCATTCGCTGCACGACCACCGGCGCGAGCCCGAGCGACAACTCGTCGATGAGCAGGATCTCCGGATCGTGCATGAGCACACGCGCCAGTGCAAGCATCTGCTGCTGCCCGCCGGAGAGGCTGCGGGCCGGCTGCTTCTTGCGCTCCTCGAGCTCCGGGAACAGCTCGAGCATGCCTTCGACCCGCTCGTCGATCTCGGCTCGGGTACCGCCGTTGAGCCGGGCGCTGATCGCGAGGTTCTGGGAGATCGTGAGGCTCGGGAACACGCCCTTGCCGCCGGGCAGCTGCACGATGCCCATGCGCGCGCGCGACTCCGGCGCGACGTAGGTGATGTTGCGGCCGTTGAGGCGCACGACACCGCGCTCGGGCACTTCGAGGCCGCTGACGACGCGCAGGATGGTCGACTTGCCGGCGCCGTTGGTCCCGAGCAGCGCGACGCACTCGCCCTGGTGGATCTCGAAGTTCACGTCGAAGAGCACCTGCACGGTGCCGTAGGCGAAGTCGCAGTTCGCGACCTGGAGCACCGGCGTGCGCGCGCCTTCCTGCGCGCG
>CAZLEC010000396.1:0-4766 GCA_964558245.1 uncultured Burkholderiales bacterium
CGTGATCGCCGCGGCGCTGGTCGAGGCGGGCACGACACCGCCCGACGTAGACGCGGTCGCGGCGACGCACGGGCCCGGCCTGGCGGGCGCGCTGCTCGTCGGGGTGAGTGCGGCCAAGGCGATCGCGCTCGCGATTCGCTGCCCCTACGTGGGCGTGAACCATCACGAAGCGCACATGTACGCGGCGCTCGTCGACGATCCCGGCCTCGAGCCGCCGTTCGTGACGCTCATCGTCTCGGGTGGGCACACCTTGTTGATCGCGATGGACGACCACGGCCGCTATCGCGTGCTCGGCCGCACGGTCGACGACGCGGCCGGCGAGGCCTTCGACAAGGTCGCGCGGTTCCTCGGCCTCGGGTATCCGGGTGGGCCGGCGATCGACCGGCTCTCGTCGCAGGGCGATCCCGCCGCGATCGCGTTCCCGCGCCCGATGCTCGGCGACGGGCACGACTTCTCGTTCTCCGGGCTCAAGACCGCGGTCGTGCTCTACGTGCGCAAGCACCCCGACGTCGACGTCGCCGACGTCGCGGCTTCGTTCCAGGCCGCGGTCGTCGATGTGCTCGTGGCGAAGCTGCTCGGCGTCGTCGAGGAGGAGCGCGCCCGCGACCCGAGGATGACGACGGTGGTCATCGGCGGGGGAGTCGCGGCCAACTCGGCCCTGCGCGCCCGCCTGCGCGACGAGAACGCGCGCGGCGATCTCCGGGTCGTCCTCCCGAGCATCGGGCTCTGCACCGACAACGCGGCGATGGTCGCGTCTGCCGCGTGGTGGCGGCTCGCAGCCGACGGCCCTACCTCGCTCGCGTCCGGCGCCTACCCCGCGCTGCGTATCGGGTAGCCCCCGGCCGGGAACTCGGGGCCGGGTTGCCACGGCATCGGGCGGCTTGGTAGCGTTAGCACTCGACCTGTGGGAGTGCTAACCCCGCAGTCACCCCTCGACCCCCAGTCCAGTCGAGGTTCCCCTTCGAGGAGGATGCCCCAGATGAATCTGCAGCCGTTGGAAGACCGGATCGTCGTACGGCCGGCCGAGGCCGAGGAGACGACCATCAGCGGCCTCGTCATCCCCGACACCGCCAAGGAGAAGCCGCAACAGGGCGAGGTCCTGGCGGTCGGTCCGGGTCGGCGCGCCGAGAACAGTGGCGAGCTGATCGCCATGGAGCTGACGCCGGGTGACACCGTCGTGTACTCCAAGTACGGGGGCACGGAGATCACCGTCGACGGTGAAGACGTGCTCATCCTGAGCTCGCGCGACGTGCTCGCCAAGATCGGCAAGGCCAAGAAGAAGTAACGCCGAGAAGAAGTAAGACCGCCCCTCGCGGTTCCGAAGGCCCCGGCACTGTCCGGGGCCTTCTTCGTTCAGCCGTCGGTCGGCTGCGCGGCGCGCTCCTTCGCCCACTTGTAGTCGGCCTTGCCGTTCGGTCCGCGGACGATCTCGGGCACGAACACGAAGTTGCGAGGGTGTTTGAAGCGGGCGAGCGAGCCGAGCGCGGCGCCGAGCTCCGTCGCCGTGATCGTCGCCGAGTCGCGGCATGCGACCACGGCGGTGACCGCCTCGCCGAACCGGTCGTCGGGGACGCCGACCACGAGGCAGTCGGTCACGTCGGGATGCAGCTTCACGGCCTCCTCGACCTCCTCCGGGAACACCTTCTCGCCACCGGAGTTGATGACCACCGATCCGCGGCCGAGCAGCACGATCGAGTTGTCGGCCTCCACCCGCGCGAAGTCGCCGGGGACCGACCACCGTTGGCCGTTGATCGTCCGGAACGTCCCCGCGGATTTGCGTTCGTCCTTGTAGTAGCCGATCGGGATGTGACCGCCGACGGCGAGCATGCCGACCTCGTCGGATCCCGGCACGACCTCGCGACCGTCGTCGGTGAACACCTTCGTGCTCGGACCGATCGTGAACTTGGCGGTCGTGGGCGCCGAGCCCGGCACGTTGATCGAGCCCGCGAACCCGACACCCTCACTCGAGCCGAGTGAGTCGAAGCAGATGATGTTCCCCCTCGCCATCAGCGCCTGCTTGGTCTCGGTCGACCACATCACGCCGGAGCTGATGATCAGCTGGAGCGACGAGATGTCGTACGGCGATCCCTTGGCCTCGGCCTCCTCGAGCGCGCGCACCATCGGCTTGGCGAACGCGTCGCCGACGATCGCCATCTGGGTGACCCGCTCGCGCTGCACCGTCTGCCACATCTCGTTCGCGTCGAAGTGACGGTTCCGGAGCGTCACGATGCCGGTGCCCACGAACATCGCCTGGAACGACGTGAAAGCGCCGGTTCCGTGCATCAGCGGCGAGGCCGGGATGTGCATGCGCACCGAGCCGCCGTCGATCACGCTCTTCGCGACCGCGCCCGCGTCTTCGGGCCGCTCGGGAGGCGACGCGCCCGCGAGGGCGTATCCGCTCTCGGCGAGGACCTTGATGAGATCCTCGTTGCGCCACATCACACCCTTCGGCATGCCCGTGGTGCCGCCGGTGTAGAGGAAGTAGAGGTCGTCGCCGGAGCGTTCGATCCGCGGCATCGGGTCGTGCATTGCGATCACGTCTTCGTACGCGATCGCGAAGTCTTGCTTCGGGGCGCCGTCGTCGACCTGGATCCAGGCCTTCACGTTGGGCGCCTGGGCGCGGATCTTCGCGACGCGGTCACCGAGCACGCCGTGGAAGAGCAGGGCTTCGGCGTCGGAGTTGTCGATCAGGTAGGCGAGCTCGTCCTCGAGGTAGCGGTAGTTCACGTTCACGGGAACGCCGCGCATCTTGAACGTCGCGTACAGGCCTTCGCTGTACTCGTTGCTGTTGTAGAGGTACGAGGCAACCTTGGAGCCCGGCTGTAACCCGGCCTCGGTCAGGGCGCTCGCCAGGCGCGCGGCGCGATCGTCGAACTGGCTCCACGTCACCCGCCGATTCCCTTGCACCAGCGCGACGTGATCGGTCAGCGCGTCCGCCACCGACTCCCACATGTCTGCGAAGTTCCAGGCCACCCTCACTCCTTGGTTGGTCCACGAGCCGGCGGACCCGGAGTCTCGCAGTCGTGACTGCCCGGCTGCGACCTGACCGATCGGCTGCGCCGGGCCGTCCGGGCTCACCAGTACGCTCGAGCTCGTGGAGACGCGCGGGGGCCAACAGCGGATCCCCCGGCCGGCCGAGTTCCGCGTCGGCGGGCCGCCGCCCTGGCACGGTCTCGACGCCTCGGCCCGCCGGCTGTCGCTCGACGACGTGCGGCGCCGCCTCCTGCGCTCGCCGCCCGGCGCGCCCGCGGTCTCGCTCGTCCCCGACAGCGTCTCGGCGGCCGTCCTGGTTCCGCTCGTCGAGGTCGAGGGCGAGACCCACGTGGTGTTCATCAAGCGTCCCGAGACGATGTCGACGCACAAGGGCGAGATCGCGTTCCCCGGCGGCAAGCTCGACCCGGCGGTCGACGCGAACCTCCGCGCCGCAGCACTCCGGGAGGCCCGCGAGGAGATCGGGCTCGATCCGGCCGTCGTGGAGATCGTCGCCCGGCTCGGAGGGGTGGCCACGGCCGCCTCCCGCTTCACGATCACGCCGTTCGTGGGGTTCCTGACGCGGCGCGTCGAGCACGCGCCGAACCCGGCCGAGGTCGTGCGGGTGCTCCAGGTGCCCCTTTCCGACCTGCTCGACGGCTCCATCTACCACGAGGAGCGGTGGGACGGCTTCCAGCGGGACATGTCGGTGTACTTCTTCGAGCTGCCCGACGAGACGGTGTGGGGAGCGACCGCGCGTATCCTGACCGATCTCCTCACGCGGCTCGTGGCGACCGACGCGTGACCGATCAGTCGTGAACGGCGGTAGATGAAGATGGACCTCGAAGCGTTCTATTCGGCAGACGAGCGCCGCCGGCACTCGACCGAGCTCGAGTTCGGGCGCGAGTGGCGCGACACCGGCGGTCGCTGCGCCGTCTCGTGGGTCGAGGACACGGGTGAGCTCTACGTGATGCGCGAGCCTGCGGGCAATGTGGTCGGCGACGCGTTCGGCGACATGGTCGTGCAGCACGTCTCCGAGCACCAGCTCGGCGTCGAGATCCTCGGCGTCGTACCCGGTCGGGCCGCGATCGAGGGTGTCATGAGCGGCTGGGAAGACGCGATGCCGCAGCCCGATGGTGTCGCGTGGCTGCGCGACCGCGTCGCCCACGCCGCGGAGCACGCCTCCGACGCGCCGGCCGCTCCCTCCGACACACTTCCGGAAGACTGAATTCTTCGCTCCGTTCGCCCATTTGCCCACACAGGAGCCGGGGTCTCACTCCGCTCGGGGATATCCTCGACGGCTCCAGGGTGCGCGCCTGGTGACGACGAACTCGAAGCTCCGGAGGAACTGTGGAAGTCGAGATCGGGATCGGTAAGTCGGGTCGGCGGGCATACGGGTTCGACGAGATCGCGATCGTGCCCAGCCGCCGCACACGCGACCCCGAAGACGTCGACATCTCCTGGGAAGTCGACGCGTACAAGTTCGAGCTGCCGATGATGGCGGCCGCGATGGACGGTGTGGTGTCGCCCGCGACCGCCGTCGAGATCGGTCGTCTCGGTGGCCTCGCGTGCCTCAACCTCGAAGGCCTGTGGACGCGTTACGAAGATCCCGACGTGGTGTTCGAGGAGATCGCCGCGCTCCCGGCCGACAAGGCGACGCGCCGGATGCAGGAGCTGTACGCGGAGCCGATCAAGCCCGAGCTCATCGGTGTGCGCATCAAGGAGATCAAAGCGGGCGGGGTCACCGCGTGCGCGTCGCTGACGCCGCAGCGGGTCGAGCAGTTCTCGAAGCAGGT
>CAZLEC010000397.1:0-4741 GCA_964558245.1 uncultured Burkholderiales bacterium
GCGCCGGTACGGGGATCGACACCGGTGATGATCGTGGGGATGCCGGTCTTGTAGGTCTGCGGCACCGCTCGCTCGGGGAGCACGTGCTGCATCGCGACGGCGATGACCTCGCCGACGTCGGCGCCGTGGTGGTGGGTGCCCGCGCTCACCGGCTTGCCGGGGTCGGGATTGAGCACGCACCCCTTCGGCACGACGAGCTTGATCTGCTCGAAGAACCCTTCGTTCTTCGGGATCTCGGGATCCATCATCGCCGCGATCTGGCCGACCGTGTAGCCGCGCGTGTTGCCGTACGTCGACCAGGCCTGGAGCTCGGGCCGCGAGTCGGAGCCGGTGAAGTCGATCGTGAGCGCGTCGCCGGCGACCGTGACCTTCACGTGGAGGTGCACGTCGGGGTTGCCGAGGGGATCGTGATCGACGTACGCGTCGCCTTCGTACTCACCGTCGGGCCACTGCGCGACTTCCTCACGGAAGCGGCGGGCCGCGTAGTCGATCATCGCGTCGACGCTGGCCTCGACGGTTGCGGCGCCGTAACGATCGATGATGTCGGACAGGTGCTTCACGCCGAGCTGCGCAGAGCCGATCTGCGCACGGAGGTCGCCGATGTAGCTCGGGATGCGGTTGTTGATCTGGAGCGCGTAGAGCACGTCGCGGCGCTCGACGCCGCGGTCGATGACCTTCACGACCGGCCAGCGCACGCCCTCGCCCCAGATGTCGGTGGCCGTGATGTTGTAGCCGCCGGGGACGCCGCCACCGGTGTCGCCGTGATGGCACTGGATGCTCGCGATGAGCACCATCCGGCGCGTGCCGTCGGGCCCGTCGGCGAAGACCGGCGCGAACACGTTGTAGTCGGGGAGGTGTCCGCCGCCGTGGTACGGGTCGTTGGCGACGAACACGTCGCCTTCGTGGAACTCGTCGGCACCGAGGAACTCGAGCGCGAACCGCACCGGCAGCGTCGAGGTGAGCATGAACTGCGGGATGCCCACCGACAGCGCGGCGAGCCGCCCCGACGCGTCGAGCACCGTCGCGTTGCGTTCGTTCGACTGGTTGAGGATCGGCGTCGTCGCAGTACGTGAGACGTACTCGGCCATCTCGAAGCACACCGTCTCCATGCCGCCGCGGATGACTTCCGCGGTGACGGGATCGGCGGCGTGGGATTCGGAAAGTCGGCCGCGGCTTCCGGCCAGTCGAACGAGATCGACGTTGGTCATGGCGCCCTCTCAGCGGGTCGAGAACCTGACGTCAGCGTCAGAAGTGTAGTTGCGGTCGGTCATGCGGCGAAGAGGAGTCCGGCGATTCGGTCGAGGTGCCAGCTCGTCGTGCCGAGCAGGTCCTCGTCGGCGGTGGCCCGCCGCAGGTACAGGTGGAGATCGTGCTCCCACGTGTAGCCGATGCCGCCGTGGATCTGTGCGCCGTCCTTCAGGATCCGCCGCGCCGCCTCACCGGCAGCGGCCTTGGCGGAGTGGCAGGCGAGGGGGCGGTCCCCCGACTCGGCGTCGCACGTCATCGCGGCGTACTGGACGGCGGCCGTCGCACGCTGGAGCGCGAGGGACATGTCGGCGAGCTTGTGCTGGATTGCCTGAAACGAGCCGATCGGCCGGTCGAACTGGTTCCGTTCCTTGGCGTACGCGAGCGACATGTCGAAGATGTGGCGCGCGGTGCCGGTCATCTCGGCCGCGATCGACGCGTGGGCGCGGTCACGCCAAGCTTCGAATCGCTCGGTGTCGATGGGTTCGAACGGCACGTCGAGGTCGTTCGCGTCGAGTTGGAACGAACGGCGCGAGAAGTCGATGGTCGTCACGTTGCGCACCCGATCCTGCAGTGCGGCCGCGTCGACGATCGCGACGTTCGGGCCGGTGCCGATCAGTGCGATCTTCTCGACGCGGTCGGCCTCGAGCACGAACGGGTTCATCGGGTCGTTGAGGAACGCGACGGTGCCGGTGGTCTCGCCGTCGCCGCCGGTGAGCGACGTGAACAACGCCGTGCTGAGGAAGGGTCCGGGCGCGGCCGCGTAGCCCGTCTGCTCGAGGAACAGGCACAGGTCGGTGGCCGGCCCGGCGCCGAGCCCCGTGAAGTCACCTAGGTGGCGCCAGAGCGCCTCGTACGCGGAGGGATCGTCGATGTGCGCGCGCACGAGTGAGGCCGGGCACTCGCGCTCCATCAGCTTCGTCGCGGTGTCGCGGAGGAGTTGCTGGTCGTCGGTGAGGGAGAAGTCCATCGGGGGTCCTCAGGCCCTCGGAAGTCCGAGGATGCGTTGGGCGATGATGTTGCGTTGGATCTCGGAGCTGCCGCCGGCGATCGTGTTCGCGAACGACATGAAGAAGCCGTGCGACCAACGGCCCGAGTCGGCGAACGAGTCGTCGGTTACGGGCGCCATCGGGCCGACGATCTCCATGCCGAGCTCGTACGCGGCCTTGCCGGCCTCCGATGTGGCCATCTTCATGTAGGAGTGCTCGGGCGCCGACGAGCCCTGCGCGAACGACGCGAAGCCCTTGTAGCCCAGTGCGCGCAGGCTCGACGCGAGCTCGTGGAACTGGGCAATCTTGCGCCGGATGATCGGGTCGTCGGCCCGGCCGAGCTTCTGGGCGAGCTCGACGAGCCCCGACACGGTCTGTTCGAGCCGGCCGACGCTCTCGACCCACAGGCCGGCACGCTCGTGCGCGAGCGATCCCTGCGTGATGCCCCACCCGCCGTTGAGCTGACCCACGAGATTGTCGCGGGGCACGATCACGTCGGTGAAGAAGACCTCGGCGAAGCCGGCCATGCCGTTGAGGTGGCGCAACGGCCGGATGTCGATGCCGGGCGTGTCCATGTCGAGGATGAGGAGCGAGATGCCCTTGTGCTTCGGGAGCGTGGGATCGGTGCGCACGTAGCAGAAGCACTTCTGCGCGATCGTCGCGTACGACGTCCAGACCTTCTGGCCGTTCACGACGAAGTGATCGTCGAACACCTCGGCCCGGGTCTGCAGGCCGGCGAGATCGGAGCCCGGATTCGGCTCGCTCATGCCGATGCACCAGATGGTGTCGCCGCGGATCGCGCTCGGTGCCATCTCGCGCTGTTCGGCGTTGCCGAACTCGAGCAGGCTCGGCGCGACGATCGCGTAGCCGGGGAAATGGCCCGAACGCGGGATGCGCCGGCTCGCGAGCGTCTCGAGATAGATGAGGGTCTGCACCGGGGTGCAGTTGCGGCCGCCGAGATCGGGCGGGTAGCCGGGGATCATCCACTGATGGTCGAAGAGGGTCGCCTGCCAGTCGCGCATCCACTGCGGCACGAGCTCATGCTCGTCGCCCACGTCGCCCGAGAAGTCGAAACCGCCGAGCACTTCTTCGGGCGTGTGTGCATCGAGGAAGTTGACGAGTTCCGCCCGGAACGCCTCGTCCTCCGGACCCCAAGCGAGCTTCACTCAGTCTCCCGACGAACCTAGAAACCTGACGTTTGTGTCAGAAACGGTAGTGGATCGAGCCCTGTCGGCGTCGGGCTCGTCCCACAGGCGTCCACCGGCGAGGAACGCGTCGGCGAGGCTGTCGATGCTCGCGTCGTTCTCTTCGACCTGGTCGCCGGTAATGGACCTCCGGACACGCCGGGCCAGATCGCGTGCACGGGTCCGCACGGTGTCATCGAGACTCGTACGCGGAACGAGCCCGTAGACGAGATCACAGTCGAGCGCCGCCGCGCAACGTTCCAGGGTCTCGAGGCGAATGCCGCCCTTTCGCTCGGACCGCTCGAGTTGGACGACGGCCGGCTGGCTGCAACCCATACGTGCCGCGAGTTGTCGGCTCGTCATCCCGAGCGCTTCGCGGATCTCGCGGACCCAGCCTCGCTCGGGACGATGCACGAGCGGGCGCAACGATCCGTCGGCGAACGCGGCGTCGAATACCTGCCGGGCCAGCGCGGGCGGCGTCCGATTTTTGATAATGACTAGCTTATCGGAAACCGGACGCGCGTCCGGGTCGCCGGGCCCGGCGCTAGTCGCGCACCGTGTGCCAGGAGCACGGCATCCGCTTGATGCCGTGGATGAAGTTGCTGAGCAGCATGTCGGGCTCGCCGCTGATCTCGAGGTCGGGGATACGGCGGAACAGCTCCTCGAACATGACCCTGATCTCGCGGCGGGCGAGGTTTGCCCCGAGGCAGAAATGCGGCCCGCCCGCGCCGAACCCGGCGTGCTCGTTGGGGGAGCGCGTCACGTCGAAGCGGAAGGGGTCGGCGAACGCTCGCTCGTCGCGGTTCGCCGAGTTGTAGAACATCACGACCTTCTCGCCGGCCTTGATCTCCTGCCCGCCGACCACGGCGTCGGACACGGCCGTGCGCCGGAAATGGATCACCGGTGTGGCCCAGCGCACGATCTCCTCGACCGCGGTCGGCGACACGTTGTCGACGTCGGCCGTCCAGATCGCGCGCTGGTCGGGGTGCTCCGTGAGCGCGCGCATCCCGTGGCTGATCGCGTTGCGGGTGGTCTCGTTGCCGGCGACGACGAGGAGCAGGAAGAACGAGCCGAGCTCACCGGGCGTGAGCTTGTGCAGCCCGTTCTCGTCCTCGACCTCGGCCTGCATCAACGTGGTGGCGATGTCGTCGCGCGGGTTGTCGAGCCGGTCCTGGGCCAGCGTCAGGCCGTATTGGAACAGCTCCATGCCGGCGCTCATGAGCTCCTCGAGTGTCTGCACGTACTCGGGATCGCCGACGCCGAGGATCGTGTTGGTCAGCTCGAAGATGCGCTGGTTGTCGGAGCGGGGGATGCCGAGCATGT
>CAZLEC010000398.1:0-4738 GCA_964558245.1 uncultured Burkholderiales bacterium
CCATGAACGCACCCTGGTAGCCGCCCTGCACCGCGACGAGCAGCGCCGCGAGCGCCACCACGGTCTTGCCCGATCCGACGTCGCCCTGGAGGAGGCGGTGCATCGGCGCCTCGCCCGCCATGTCGCTCGAGATCTCGGCGATCGCCCGGAGCTGATCGGCCGTGAGCGCGAACGGCAGCCGTTCGAGGAACGCGCGCACGAGTGGCCCGTGCACGTCGTGGCGGATCCCCGATTCCTGTGCGGCGAGCGCCCGCTTGCGCGCGACGAGACCCACTTGCATCCGGAGGAACTCGTCGAACTTCAGGCGCTTCTCCGCCGCGTTCTTCTGCGCCATCGAATCCGGGCGATGGATCGCGCGCATTGCGAGCGTGCGGTCGACAAGACCGCGATGCTCGAGCAACTCGTGGTCGACCGGATCGGCAAAGCCGCGTGCTGCGCACTTCGCGAGCGCCTCGCTCACCAACGCCCGCAACTGCCACGTGAACACCTCGGCCTTCCCCGATTGTGGGTACACGGGCAGGATCACGCCGGTCTTGTCGTCGGCGACTCCCGCGCGCCCGAGCACGTCGACGACCGGCATCGTCATCTGCCGCTTGCCGCGGTACACGTCGAGCTTGCCGTAGAGCGACACTTCCGTGCCCACCGCGAGCTGCTTCTCGCGCCACGCCTGGTTGAAGAACGTGACGTTGAGCAGCGACGAGCCGTCGTGGATCACGACCTCCACGAGCGCGCGCCGGTTGCGCGTGCGGCGCGCGTGCATCGATCGCACCTCTCCGATAACGGTCGCGGCCTCCCCCACTTCGAGCGCGGCGATCTCGACCCGCTTCGTGCGGTCGACCCACCGGCGCGGGTAGTGCTGGAGCAGGTCGGCCACGGTGAGCAGGCCCATGTCGGCGAGCCGTCCCTCCAGGGCCGGGCCGACGCCCTTCAGGCGCCCCAGGTCGAGGTCGCGCAGGTCCCGCAGGGTGAGGGGCGGGTCGCCGGCCGGCACCGCGGACCGCCCTATTCCACGCCGACGAGATACCGGTACAGCGGCTGGCCACCGTCGTGGAACTCGACCTCGAGGTGCGGGAAGTTGACCTCGATGTGCTCACGGATCCGCTCCGTGTCCTTGGCCGCGGCGTCGGCGCCGACGAGCACGGTGACGATCTCACTGTCGTCGTCGACGAGCTTGCCGAGCAGCTCGCACACGGCGTCGGCCGGTGAGCTCGTGGTCGCGACGATGCCTTCACGCGCCAGCGCGATCCAGTCGCCCTTGGTGATCTTCCCGACGTCGACCACCGTGTCTCGCACGGCCTGCGTCACCTCGCCGGTACGGACCCGCTCCCGCGCCGAGGTCATCGTCGACTCGTTCTCGTCGAGCTCGGCGTTCGGGTCGTACTCGACGAGCGCGGCGAGGGCCTCCGGGACACTCGTGGTCGCGACGACCGCGACCCGCTTGTCAGTGAGCGCGTCGACCTGGCGGGCGACCGGCACGATGTTCTTGTTGTTGGGGAGCACGATCACGCAATCGGCCGCGCACGCCTCGACCGCCTCGAGGATCTGCGCCGTCGACGGGTTCATCGACTGACCGCCGGCGATGACCCGCTGCACGCCCAGGCTCGTGAGCAATCGCTGGATACCGCCGCCGACGCCGACCGCGACGACCGCGGTCGTGACCGGGCCGTGGTCGCGCTCGCCGGTGATCTCCGCGACGACCTCCGCCTCGCGGACCCAGCGCTCCTCCTCCACTTGCTCCATGAGGTCGGTGACGCGGATGGAGTGCGGACGGCCGGCGTCGATGCCGGCCTCGACGGCCGCGCCGATGTCATTGGTGTGCACGTGGCAGTTCCAGATCCCGTCGCCGCCCACCACCACGATCGAGTCGCCGATCGCGGCCCACGCATTGCGGAAACCGGAGATGGTGGAGTCGGGCGCGTCGAGGAAGTACATGACCTCGTAGCGCAGGCCCGACACGTCGTCGTCGCCGGCGAGATGCGCGGCGACGGCCGCGGGCGTGGCGACGAACTCGGGATCGGGAATCGGCCGGCCGTCGACGACTTCGAGCAGCGCGTCGAGCAACAACGTGAGACCCTTGCCGCCGGCGTCGACCACGCCGGCCTCGCGCAGCACGGGGAGCAGCTCGGGAGTGCGCGCCACTGCGTCGCGCGCGGCGTCGGCCGCGCGTTCGAGCATCGCCACCAGCGACGGCGCGTTCAGCGCCTCGACCGACTCCGCGATCGCGCGTGCGACGGTCAGGATCGTTCCCTCGACGGGTCGCATCACGGCCTCGTACGCGGCGTCGGATGCGTGGCGGAACCCGCGCACGAGGTCGTGGGTGCCGACCTCGACCTGCTCGCGGCACTCGTCGGCGAGGCCCCGGAGGATCTGCGACAGGATCACGCCCGAGTTGCCTCTCGCCCCCATCAGGGAGCCCCGGCTGATCGCGTGGCACACGTCGGCCATCGACTCCGACTGCGCCAGCGCCGCGCTCACCGACTCCAGCGTGAGGGCCATGTTCGTGCCCGTGTCGCCGTCGGGAACGGGGTACACGTTGAGCCGGTTCAGCTCCTCCTGGTGCGAACGCACGGCATCGCGGAAGCGCAGCAGCACCTGGCGCAGATCCGCGGCCGTCAGGCTCGTCAGCGTCGGCATCCCGGCCAGCGTACTGAGCCGCCCAAACCGGCGGAGGTTGCGCCCGGCACGGGTGCTAGCCTCACCCGGCTCAGTTCTCCGGTTCCGACCAGCGCGTCAGAGGTGTTCTGCGATGTCGTCAGTCTGCGATGTGTGCGGCAAGAAGCCGATCTTCGGCATGAAGCTCAGCCACTCGCACCGCCGTACCAAGCGCCGCTGGAACCCGAACATCCAGCGCGTGCGAGCGCTCGTGAACGGCACGCCCAAGCGCGTCAACGTTTGCACCTCCTGCCTCAAGGCAGGCAAGGTCGTGAAGCCGTAGCCGTGCAGGGCACCATCAAGATGTTCGATCCGGCGACGCACGAAGGCATCGTCGTGCGCGACACCGACCGCGAGGAGCTGGTGCTGGCGATCGACGCGCTGCAGGGCTCGATCTTCCGGATGCTCCGGCAGGGCCAACGCGTGGTGTTCGACCTCGACGCCGACGGCCACGCCACCAAGGTGCGAGCCGGCTCCGAGCCCGACCTCGGCCTCCCCACCGCGCAGATCTGACCCTCGAGGCGTCCGTGGACCACACGCCGTGTGGTTGGCAGACGCCTCGGCGATCAGCGGCGACGGGGCCGGTGACGCTGGCGGCCGCCGAACAGGCCCACGATCGCGAGCAGTAACACCGCGCCCACGAATGCCACGAACATCGAGCGCAGGCCGAACTTCCCGATGCCGTGGTCTCCGGCGAGGTTGAAGAGCACCCCGCCGAGCAGCCCGCCGAGCACCCCGACCACCGTCGTGCCGACGCAGCCGAGGCGCCAACCTCCGCCGGTGACGGGCCGCGCGAGCGCGCCGGCCACGAACCCGACGACGATCCAACCGAGCGGTCCCATGCGCGCGCGACGCTAACCGCCGCCCGTCGCTACTTGTCGGCGAGTCGCTTGGCCATGGCCTCGAGCTCGTCGCGCAGGGCCCGAGGGAGGTGGTCACCGAACTGCTCGTAGTGCGTCTCGATCAGCGGCAACTCGGCCCGCCAGGCGTCGGTGTCGACGGTCAGCAGCTCGTCGAGCGCCTCGGGCCGGAGCTCGAGACCGGCGGTGGCGATCCCGCCCGGCTCGGGCACGCGCCCGATCGCGGTGTCCCGAGCCGGCACCGTGTCGTCGCAGCGGTCGAAGATCCACGCGAGGACACGACTGTTTTCTCCGTAGCCGGGCCACAGGAACTTGCCGTCGGCACCCTTGCGGAACCAGTTGACGTAGAAGAGCTTCGGCAGCTTTTCGGCGTCGGCACTCTCGCCGATGGCGAGCCAGTGCGCGAAGTAGTCGCCCATGTGATAGCCGCAGAACGGGAGCATCGCGAACGGATCGCGACGCAGGTTCCCGACCGCGCCCGCCGCCGCCGCGGTCGTCTCCGAGCCCATGATCGACCCGAGGAACACCCCGTGCTGCCAGCTGTACGCCTCCGTCACGAGCGGGACGGTGTTGGCGCGGCGCCCTCCGAACAGGATCGCCGAGATCGGCACGCCCGAGGGGTCTTCCCATTCGGCGGCGACCGACGGGACCTGGGAGAGCGGCGCAGTGAACCGGCTGTTGGGATGCGCGGCCGGCACGCCGGCCTCGGGGGTCCACTCGTTGCCGAGCCAGTCGTGCAAGTGGGCGGGCTTGTGATCGGTGAGACCTTCCCACCAGACATCGCCGTCGTCGGTGCGGGCCACGTTGGTGAACACGGTGTTGCGGGTCAGCGCGGCCACTGCGTTCGCGTTCGTGTCGAGCCCGGTCCCGGGCGCGACACCGAACATCCCGAACTCGGGGTTGATCGCGTAGAGACGACCGTCGGAGTGGAACTTCATCCAGCAGATGTCGTCGCCGATGGTCTCGGCTTTCCAGCCCGGCAGCGTCGGGATCAACATCGCGAGATTCGTCTTGCCGCACGCACTCGGGAAGGCAGCCGCGACGAAACGGACTTCGCCGGCGGGGCTCGTCAGCTTGAGGATCAGCATGTGCTCGGCGAGCCAACCCTGGTCGCGGGCCATCACCGAGGCGATGCGGAGCGCGAAGCACTTCTTGCCCAGCAGCGCGTTGCCGCCGTAGCCCGAGCCGTACGACCAGATCTCGCGCGTCTCGGGGAAGTGCACGAT
>CAZLEC010000399.1:0-4709 GCA_964558245.1 uncultured Burkholderiales bacterium
GGTTGGAAGATGGAGTTGGCGGCGATCGCCGACCCGCAGGCCAAGTGGGCGAAGACGATCGAGGTCGCGAAGCTCGCCGAGGAGCTCGGCTACGACTCGATCTGGGCGTACGACCACTTCCACAACGTGCCGGTGCCCGCGCACGAGGCGGTGTTCGAGTGCTGGACGACACTCGCAGCCATCAGTCAGTGCACCACGCGGATCCGGCTCGGTCAGATGGTCGGCTGCGCGCCGTACCGCAACCCCGGCCTGCTCGCGAAGATCACCGCGAACATCGACGTGATGTCGGGAGGCCGCCTCGACTGGGGCGTCGGCGCCGGCTGGTACCAGCACGAGTTCGATGGCTACGGCTACGAGTTCGCCACCGCCAAGGACCGCATCGGAGTGCTCCGCGAAACCGTGGAGATCGTCAAGTCGATGTGGACGCAGCCTGACACCGTGTACGAGGGGAAGTACTTCTCACTGCGCGGCGCGCAGTGCGATCCCAAGCCGCTCCAGCAGCCGCATCCTCCGATCTGGATCGGCGGTGGGGGAGAGCAGTTGACGCTCCGGGTCGTCGCGCGCCACGCCGATCGATCCAACTTCGGTGGCAAGCCGCACGAGTTCGCGCACAAGTGCGAGGTGTTGCAGGCGCACTGCAAGGAGGTCGGTCGCGACTACGACGAGATCGCGAAAACGTGGTCACCCGAGGTGTGCATCCGCGAGACCGAGGCCGAGCTCGTCGCGGGCGGGACCCGAAGCTTCTGGGGCGAGCCGTTCGAGTCGTGGCAGGCGGGCAACCTGGTCGGCACTCCCGAGCAAGTGGCCGAGAAGGTCCAGACCTACGTCGATCTGGGCTGCACCGGTTTCGTGCCCTGGTGCTCCGACTACCCCGAGACCGAGTCGCTCCGCCTGTTCGCAGAGCAGGTGATCCCGAACTTCCGATGAGGCATCGTGTTCAACGCTGAGCCGGCAAACGCGCGAGCGCGGCCTTGGCCGCGGCCCGAAGCGCCGCGTCGCTGACCGCCGGAAACGCCCCGATCTTGATCAACGTCGCGCCTTGACGCACGTAGATGCCGTCGTTGACTTGCTGCGTGCGGCTCTCGGTTGCTTCACTGCCGACACCGGGCACCGAGGTGGTAGTGCGCCCGACCGCGACGCCGGGGATCGGTTGCACCCAGGACGGGAACTCGTCGTGCGCGGCGAGCGCGGTCGAATCGAACTTCACTGTGATCTCCGCCCCGGCCGACGTGCCCTCTGCGTACGTGCAGATGATGGCGCCCGATCCGCTCACCAACGCCCGCTTCATGGTGCGCCCGGTGAGCTTCGCCGCGTCCTGCACCGTCAGCAGCCGGCACGGGTCGATCTTCGGGGACACGAACGTCGTCGACGAGAGCGGCGGGATGGTCGGTGTGACCGTCGGCGGCGTGCTCGTCTTGCTCGAGGATCCCGAGCAACCGACGAGCGTCAGGATCGCCACGACGGCCGCGGCCGGCTTGCGGATCAAGGTGTGTTCCAGTCGGACATGAGCATGTGAGCGTACCGGAGCCGCGACCGCTCGCATTCCGCTCGGCTTCGTCTGATGAAGTGGTCGGTCCGGGCGGTACCATCGGCGCGCATGCGGATCCTGTTGGTTTCAGATCTGCATTACACGCTGAAACAGCTCGATTGGGTGATCTCCGTCGCTGATCGTTACGACCTCGTCGTGATGGCCGGCGACCACCTCGACATCGGTTCCGCGGTCGAGCCCGACGCGCAGATCGCGGTGGTGCTCGAGTACTTGGCGCGCATCGCCGCGAAGACGACCGTGGTCGCGTGCTCGGGCAATCATGATCTGAACACGAGCAACGAGCTCGGCGAGCGGGCCGCGGTGTGGCTCGAAGCCGCGCGCTCGTCGGGTGTCGGTGTCGACGGGATGCGCCTCGATCTCGACGGCGCGACCGTCACGGTGTGCCCGTGGTGGGACGGACCCCGCACGCGCGACGTCGTCGACCGTCAGCTCGCCGACGACGCGGCCAACGTGGGTGCTCGACCTTGGATCTGGATCTACCACGCACCGCCCGACGATTCGCCGACGAGTTGGACCGGCAAGCGGCATTACGGAGACGAAGCACTCGTCGCCTGGATCGAGCGTCACCGACCCGACCTCGTGCTGTGCGGCCACGTGCACCAGTCGCCGTTCGCATCGAGCGGCGCGTGGATCGATCGCATCGGATCGACGCTGGTGTTCAACGCGGGCCGCCAGATCGGACCGGTGCCGACACGCATCGATCTCGACACCGACGAGCAGTCGGCGCGTTGGGTCTCGTTGGCCGGCGACGAAGCGCGGTCGTTCGCCGAGGTCTAGCGGCGTCTAGTACTCCGGATCGGGATCGCGCTCCGATCCGAGCCGGCTCGTCGGGCCCGCGCCGCGCATCAGCGAACCGAGCACGACGTCGATCATGCCGAGCCCACCCTCGTGGTCGGCGTACTGCTGTTTGAGGTCGGCCAGATAGCTCGTCATCACCTGCAGGCGCTTCGCGAGGAGCCGTGCGAGCGCGAGCGACAGGCCCGACTCACCTTCGAGCATCGCCGGCGCCTGGTCGATCACGGCGACCGACGATTGCTCGGTTGCCGTCACGGTGGCGGTGGCCGGCACGCCGAGCAGCAGCGACATCTCGCCCACGCACGCGCCCGGTTCGGTGACGGCCGCGATCGCCACACCGTCCTTCTCGATCTGCAGACGGCCGGAGAGGAGCACGAAGAGGGCGGCGACGGGCGCACCGTCGACGATCAGCGTCTCGCCCGCGCTCAACGAGCGACGCGGAGAACCGTTCGCGAGTCCGAGGAGCTCCTCCACTCCCGCAGTATTGCGGCGCCCGGCCGCCGGGTGCCGCCGCCGCCGTTGATCTAACCCAGCGTTCACATTTCGGTAACAAGGACGCCGAAGGCCTCCGCGATAGTGCTGGCGTGAGTGCGGCGCGGGGGACGATGGTCGAGCGCGAGTCTCCGCGCAACCGCGGCGAGCACGCGGTCGCCGTGTCGCCGCTGGTCGACATCCTCGACTCCGTTCACCGCAGCTTCGCTCCGGTCGTCGACGGCGAGGTCGCGACCTATATCCCCGAGTTGGCCCACGCCGACCCGAGCACCTTCGGCATTGCGATCGCCACCGTCGACGGCGAGATCTTCGAAGTCGGCGACGCGACCATTCCGTTCACGATCCAGTCGATCTCGAAGCCGCTCGCGTTCGGCCTCGCGCTGGCCGATCGCGGCGAAGAGGCCGTGCTGTCGCGCGTCGGCGTCGAGCCTTCGGGAAACCCCTTCAACTCCGTGACCGTCGAGGCCGAGAGCAGCCGGCCGTTCAACCCGATGGTCAACGCGGGAGCGATCGTCACCACCGCGCTCATCGACGGCGCCGACCCGGCCGATCGGCTCGACCGGATATTGGAGGCGTTCAGCTGCTTCGCCGGACGTGAGCTCCGGATCGACCACGCGGTGCTCGAGTCGGAGCGCAACACGGGTGATCGCAATCGCGCGCTCGCGTGGTTGATGCGCAGCTTCGGGATGCTCGATGGCGACGCGCAGGAAGTCGTCGACCTCTATTTCGGTCAGTGCTCGATCCTGGTGACGTGCCGCGATCTCGCGGTGATCGGCGCGACCCTGGCGAACGACGGCGTGAACCCGTTGACGGGCACGCGCGCGATCGCTTCCCAACACGTCACCAGCATGCTGAGCGTGATGACGACATGCGGCATGTACGACAACGCGGGCCGCTGGGTCTTCAACGTCGGTTTGCCCGCGAAGAGCGGCGTCGCCGGCGGCGTGCTCGCGGTGCTCCCCGGCCAGCTCGGGATCGGGGTGTTCTCGCCGCCGCTCGACAGCCGCGGCAACAGCGTCCGTGGGATCGGCGTGTGCGAACGACTCTCGCGTGACCTCAAGCTGCACCTGCTGAGCGGCACGTCAGGTGTCCAATCCGTCGTGCGGCGCGTCGTTCGCGGCCACGAGATCGCGTCGAATCGCGTGCGAACAGCTTCGGAAGAAGAGATCTTGGCGGACGTGCGCTCCACCATGGCGCTCTTCGAGCTCCAGGGCGACCTCGTGTTCGCGACGGCGGAGAAGGCGCATCGCACCGTCGTCGCCGGCCTCGACGACGTCGACTTCGTCGTCGTCGACTTCAAGTACGTCACCGGTGTCGACGAGCCGGCGCTCGCCGTGATCAACGCGCTGGCCGAGACGCTCGCCGACTCGGGCCGGACGGTGGTCGCGGCATCCATTCATCCGGACACCCGGATCGAGACGAAGCTGGCGCCGAGTGTCCAGACGTTCGTCGACCACGATGCGGCCATCGAGTGGTGCGAGGACCGTCTGCTGCTCGCGTCGGATCGCTCGGTGCGGCACGACACCGTCACGCGACTCGAAGACTTCGATCTCCTCGACGGGCTCGGCGAAGCCGAGCTGGCGGCGATCACCCGCGCCGCAGAGGTGCGCGCGCTGGGAACCGGTACGGACGTGTTCCGCGAGGGAGACGTCGCCGACTCGATGTTCTTTCTCCTCGCGGGCCGCGTCAACGTCGTGCTCCCGCTGCACTCCCGGAGCGGCGATCGGAGCCGCCGGCTCGCGACGTTCGGTCAGGGTGTGGCCTTCGGCGAGATGGCGTTGCTCGACGAGGGGCGACGTTCTGCCGATGTGGTCTGTGCCGAGTCCTGCACGGTCGCCGAGCTCTCCCTCGCGGCGCTGCGCCGGCTCGACGA
>CAZLEC010000400.1:0-4698 GCA_964558245.1 uncultured Burkholderiales bacterium
ACTCGCCGACGGTGATCCCGTGCGGCGTGAACAGGGTGTCGGCCGCGCGCAGGGCAGTGTTCATGAGCTGGTTGATACGCAAGGTGGTGCCCATGGCGGCGAGGTCGAGGTCGGGACGTTCCCTCGTCCAGCTCGCGATCGTGTCGTCGAGGAGCTCGCGCAGTGTCATGCCGACATAATACTTCGACACAGAATATTTTGACAGCGAAACTTCGACGTCGTACTATCTCGTCATGCCTGGTCCGATCATCCGTGCCCACGACGTCGCGTTCCCGCGCTTCCAAGCGCCTGATCTCGACGAGATGGAGACCTTCCTGCACTCGTTCGGGATGCACACCGCGTCCCGCACCGACACCGCGTTGTACATGCGCGGCACTGACACCGATCACCACGTACACGTCACCCACCTCGGCGACCCGGCGTTCCTCGGTCTTGCGTTCGAGGCAACCCGCGCCGACCTCGACCGGCTCGCCGCCGAAACGGGCACCGCGGTCGAGCGCCTCGACGAACCGGGCGGTGGATCGGTCGTGCACCTCACCGATCCGGACGGGCGCGTCGTCGATGTCGTCGCAGACATCGACACCACCGAACCGATCGAGGTACGCGGCCACGCGCCGTGCAACGTCGGCGCCGAGCGCGTCCGGATCGGTGCGTTGCAGCGCGTCCCTACAGGCGCGTCTCAGGTGAAGCGGTTCGGTCACGCCGCGCTGAAGACGCCTTCGCTCGCCGCGCTCGCCGGCTGGTACTCCGACACGCTCGGCCTGCTGGCTTCGGACGACCTCTACCTCAGTGCACCCGACGAACCGATCGGACGGTTCATGCGCTGCGACCGGGGAGATCAGCCGGCCGATCACCACACGTTGCTGCTCGTGGAGACAGGTGAGGTACGGCTCGGTCATTGTGCGTGGGAGGTCGCCGACTTCGACGATCTCATGGCCGGCCACGATCATCTGCTCGCGGCGGGGCGTCGGCACTACTGGGGGATCGGGCGCCATGTGCTCGGCGGGCAGGTCTTCGACTATTGGAAGGATCCGCTGGGCTTCACGGTCGAGCACTGGACCGACTCCGACCTGCTCACGGCCGACACGCCGGGCGGCGTCTACAGCCTGTTCGATCCGATCAACCAGTGGGGCCCGGCCCCGCCGGCGGACCTGGACTTCTGATGGATCTCGGGATCGCGGGACGGCGTGCGATCGTCGCGGCATCGAGTACAGGTCTCGGATTCGCGTGTGCGCAGTCACTGGCGCGCGAAGGCGTGCACGTGGTGATCAACGGACGTGATCGGCAACGCCTCGACGACGCGGCGACCAAGCTGCGGGCCGAATCGACCGTCGGCGTGGAGACCATTGTCGGCGACATCGCCGAGCCCGCGACGCGTGCCGCGCTCTTGGCTGCGTGCGCGGAGCCCGACATGCTCGTCACCAACAACGGTGGCCCGCCGCCCGGCCGGTTCCAGCAGTGGGGCCGCGACGAGTGGATCGCGGCCGTGGACGCGAACATGCTCGCACCACTGTTGTTGATCCGTGACGTGATCGACGGCATGGTCGAACGGCGCTTCGGTCGCATTGTCAACATCACCTCGGCGATGGTCACCAGTCCTTACGCGGCGATGGGTTTGTCGTCGGCGGCGCGCACCGGGCTCACGTCGGCCGCGAAAGGCCTGTCGCGCGAGGTCGTGGACGCGAACGTCACGATCAACAACCTGCTGCCAGAACGCATCGACACCGGCCGCCAACGCCAGATGGCCGAGCTCGCGGTCGCGATCAAGGGCATCACGATCGAAGAGGCGTACGTCGAGATCGCGGCGACGATCGCCGCCGGCCGCCTCGGCCGGCCCGACGAGGTCGGCGACGCGTGCGCGTTCTTGTGCAGCGCGCAGGCCGGCTACATCTCGGGCCAGAACCTGCACCTCGACGGCGGCTCCTACCCAGGGCTGTTCTGATGGAACACGTCGACGTACTGATCGTGGGCGCAGGGCCCGTCGGCCTGACGGCCGCGCTGCTCCTCGAACGGCTCGGTTGCTCCGTTCAGATCGTGGAACGCCGCGACGGACCACAACGCGCGCCCGCCGCTCACGCCGTCAACGCGCGCACCTTCGAGATCTGGCGCCAGATCGGCCTCGACGTCGGCGACATCCGCGCACACGCGCAGGACCCGGCCGACGCCGGCGCCGTGCACTGGGTCACGAAGCTCGGCGGCGAGGTCATCGCAAGCCTGCCCTACGAACGTCAGGGCGACGAGCAACTCGCGGTGACGCCCACGCCGCTCCGCAACCTCTCCCAACACCACCTCGAACCGTTGCTCGTCGACGCGCTCGTCAAGGCCGGCATCCACGTGGGCTACGCGCATTGTTGGGAGTCCGCGACTTCCGACGATACGGGCGTGGTCTCGACGATCACCGGACCCGACGGCCCCCTCCACGTGTCGAGCCGATGGCTGCTGGCGTGCGACGGTGCGTCGAGCCCGGTACGGCGCATGCTCGGCATCGAGCCCGTTGGCCCCCATCGCATCCAGAGCTTCGTGATGGTGCATTTCGCCGCCAACCTGCGAGACCTCGTCGGCGATCACCCGGGCGTGTTGTTCTGGATCTGCGACCCGGCGTCGGGCGGCACGTTCGTCGCGCACGACATCGACCGCGAGTGGGTGTACATGCACGCCTACGACCCCGACGCCGAGGACGCCGCGTCGTACACCCCGCAACGTTGCGAGCGACTCGTGCGCGCCGCACTCACGGACGCGGACGTGGGCCTCGACATCGTCACGATCGCGACGTGGACGATGACTGCGCAGGTCGCGCCGCGCTTCCGTGATGGGCGCGTCTTTCTCGTCGGTGACGCCGCGCACCGGTTCCCCCCGACCGGAGGGCTCGGACTCAACACCGGCGTGCAGGACGCGCACAATCTTGCCTGGAAGCTCGCGGCCGTCGAGCACGGCCAAGCCGGGCCCGACGTGCTCGACTCGTATGACGCTGAGCGCCGTCCTGTCGCGCAGCGCAACGCCGAGGTCAGCCTCACCAACGCGTTGAAGCTCATCGAAGTGCCGATCGCGCTCGGCGCCGACCCCGACCTCGAGGTATTCCGGGCGAACATGGCTGCGACGCTCGCGGACGCCGACGGCCGCGCCCGTGTCGTCGCCGCGATCGAGAACCAGGCCACCCACTTCGACATGCTCGGATTGCAGCTCGGCTATTCCTACGAATCCTCCGAAGCAGCCGACTCCGGCCGGCTCGACGAAGGCACCGATCCGGTTCGCACGTATGTCCCGTCGAGCCGGCCGGGCGCACGACTCCCCCACGGCTGGATCCGACGCGCCGGCGCCGTCTGCTCGACATTGGATCTGATCCCGCTCGATCGGCCCGTACTCATCGCCGGACCCAGGAGCGAAACCAGCGAGTGCGACCTGCGCGTCGGCGCCGACTTCGACGACCCCGATGATTGGTGGTCCGCCACCCTCGCCATGCCCGATACGGGCGCGCTGCTCGTGCGTCCCGATCAGCACATCGCAGCCCGATGGATGACGGCGCCGCCCCCGAACGAGATCTCCAGTTGCGAGCTCTCACCCTGGTCGTGAGCGCGCCACGTCGGCGCAGAAGGGTACCGATGTTCCGACTTCTCAACGTCAATGGACGCGCTGCTCTACCCCGGAGACCTGATCTTCACCGGCACCCCGTTGGGTGTCGGCATGGCACGAGGCCGTTTGCTCACGCCGGGCGAAACGATCGTCTCGGGCGCCGACGTGATCGGCGAGCTCCGCAACACATGCCGGCCCGGAGCGAGCGCCCTGGCCGGTTGAGCACGAGGGACCGCGAAACGACCGGTCGTCGGAGAGGGACTGCGCATGCAACGGGAAACGACTGATGTCCTCGTCGTCGGAGCCGGACCCGCGGGTCTGATCGCCTCGGCGTTGCTGAGCCGGGCCGGGATTTCGTCGCTCACCGTCACGAAATACGGGAGTACCGCGGACTCGCCCCGTGCCCATGTCGTGAACCAACGCTCCAACGAGGTGTTCCGCGATCTCGGCATCGATCAGCGGGTCATGGTCAACGCCATGCCCCAAGCCATGATGGCGATCCAGCCGTTCGCCACGTCGTTCGCGGGTCGAGAGATCTGTCGCATGACTTCCTTCGGTGGAGGCGACCGAGACCGCGACTACCGGGCCGCGAGTCCGACCGAGATGTGCAACGCGGGCCAACACGCGCTCGAGCCGATCCTGCTCGACGCGGTCCGCGAGGCCGGCGGCGACGTGCGCTTCGATCACGAGGTGGTCGCCGTGTCCCAGACCGCCGCGCACGCGTCGGCGGTCGTGCACAACCGGCGCGCTGGCGGCGAGTACGAGATCGAAGCGAAGTACATCATCGGCTGCGACGGCGGACGAAGCCTCGTCGGCGAACAAGGCGGGTTCGCGTTCGAGGGCACCGCCGCATTGGGCGACGCGATCACGGTGTGGATCGAGGCCGACCTGTCAAAGTACGCCGCGCACCGGTGCGGCGCGCTGTTCTGGGTGTGCGGCCCGGGCAGCGACGACGTGTTCAGCGCGTGGACGTGTGTCCGGCCGTTCACGGAGTGGAGCACGATCTTCATCCAGCACGGGCTGGCCCCGATCGACCGTTCCGAAGCGACGGTGATGGCGAAGGTTCGGGCCGCGATCGGCGATCCCTATGTGGACGTGCGGATCAAGAAGATCAGCTCGTGGCAGATC
>CAZLEC010000401.1:0-4691 GCA_964558245.1 uncultured Burkholderiales bacterium
CGCGAGCTTGTTGACGCGGCGCCGCACGATCTGGTTCGTCGTGTACTCGACGAAATCGACACCGAGCGACTTGAGGTTCTCGATGTTGCGCCGGCCGATGTCGGACAGCTCGTCTGTCGTGGCGGTCACGCACAAGGGGTTCATGCCGAGCTCGAGCATGCGGATCGTCTGCGTGGTGGAGTCCTTGCCGCCGCTCACGCCGATGATGCAGTCGTAGGTCTTGCCGTCGGTTGACCGGTAGCGGTCGAGCACCTGCTCGAGCTCGCGGCGGCGCGCGTCCCAGTCGACGACCGCGCGCCGCTCGAAGTTACGGCATGCGCTGCACACGCCCTGCTCGTCGAAGAAGATGTCGGGCTTGGTCTCCGGGATCAGGCAGCGCCGGCAATACACGATCGGGCGCTTCTCGCCGCGGAGCGTGGGCGCCGGCGGGGTCGTGTCGAGGGCGGTCATGCCTTCTCTATCGGCAGATTCCCCGCCGGACGCAGCCCCGTTCCCGCCAACCGGCAGTTCGGGGGGAGGGTCAGGTCAGCGGGGCGCCCGTTCGTCGATGTGCCAGTGCTCTCCGCGGTCACGGAGCCGGTCGAGGAAGGGGACGGCGTCGAACGCCTCGGGCCCCACCACGCCCGCGCCCTGCCACGTGCCCGCGGCCAGGAGCTCCAGGGCGACCACCGGGTTGATCGCCGTCTGCCATACGACCGCCTGCGCGCCGTGGCGCGCCATCGTCTCGGCGTTGTCGGACAGGTGGTACAGGTAGACCTCCCGCGGTGCGCCGTCGGTGCCGGTCCCGGTTACCCAGGTGCCCGCGCACGTGCGGCCGTGCATCCGGTCGCCGAGCGTCGCCGGGTTGGGGAGCACCGCGGCGACGACGTCGCGGGGCGAGACCTCGACGCCGCGCACCTGCACCGGAGCCGTCGCCGAGAGGCCCGTCTTGTCGAGCACGCGCAAGACGTCGATGAACTCGTCGCCCAGCCCGTACTTGAAGGTCACCCGCCGGCAGTCGACGCACTTCGGGATGAGCAACACCTCTTCGTGCTCCACGTGCACGCACTCGACCGGGCCGATGCCTTCGGGGAACACGAACTGCTCGGGCTCGGAGAAGGGCGGCAGCGTGAAGAAGCCGCGATCGCGCTCCCACACGAGCGGAGGGTTGAGGCACTCCTCGATCGTCGTCCATATCGAGAACGTCGGCGCGAAGTCGAAGCCTTCGACCACGAGGTCGGAGCCGTCGCGCACGCCGATCTCGTCGATCGTCGTGAAGAGGTGATCGGCCGCGTACCGGGCGAACACGTCGGAGAGGCCCGGCTCGACGCCCATGCCGACGATTGCCAACAACCCGCGCTCGCGCCACGCATCGGCGGCGGCGAACTGCTCGTCGGCGAGCATGCGGCCCGGAAGCTCGTACGGGCGCTCGGGATGGGGCTCCGACAGCGTGCCGGCCATGTCGAGGTAGTGACAGCCCGCGCGGAACGCGGCCGCGAAGATCGGTGGATTGAGGCGCGGGTCGCACGCGTTGACGATGACGTCGGCGCGCTCGGCACTCGCGAGCTCGGCGATCGCGTCGACGTTTGTGGCATCGAGCGCTCGGGCAACGAAGCGGCGCTCGTCGAGGGCGGCGACGGCTCGGCTCGCCCGATCGAGCTCGAGGTCGGTCACGACGACGCGATCGAGTCCTTCCGACGCGCCGGCTGCGGTCGCGATCGCGGCGCCCACTCCACCCGCACCGACGAGGAGGACCCGCACCCTGACACCGTACGTCAGACCTGCGCCCGCCCCGGGTCACGGCGGAACTTGCGGAACTCCCCATCCGAGCCGTCGGCCACGAAGCCGACGCGCGCGAACGCGCGCATCGAAGGCGTGTTCCCGACGTGCACCGCGGCGGTCAACGTGACGACCTGAGGATCGGCGGCCACGTCGTCGACCAGTGCTTCCAGCATCGCGGTGCCCAGGCCCTGGCCGCGGAACGTCGGTGCCACCGCGAAGCCCACCTCGCCCACGCCGCCGCGCACGTCGACTCGCACCGTGCCGACCAATTCACCGCGCGACACCGCGACGCGCAACCGGACGCCGGGGTCGTCGATCTTCGCCGCGAACCAGTGCGCGTGCTCGGCGCGCCCGATCGGCCGGCCCGAGCGGCTGTGATGCACCGCGTCGGTGTCGTTCCGGCACGCGAGAAAGAACGCACTGTGCTCCCGGCCCGCGGGGACGAGCACCACCGCGTCGGGGTCCGTCACGTCGCGCGGCCCGACTTCTCGCCACGCCTCCCGCCAGGAGAACGCGTCGCTGCCGCCCGACGCATCGTGCATCGTGGCGACGATCTTGCGGACGAACGCGAGGTCGTCGGGGCTGTCGACCGTCCAGCCCTCACGCCCGAGCGTCGTGTCGTTGCGCATGTTGGCCAGCGCGAATCGCTCCGGCCGGCGGTAGAGGAAGGGCGTCACGTGCTCGCGCTCGGCCGGGTCGATCGCCTCGGCGTGCGCGGTGCGCAGCGCGTCGGCGGTCATGACTTCGCAGTCGAGGCCGCGCGGAAAGGTGCGGGGGAACACGTTGGAGGTGTAGTCGGCGCCGCGATCGAGATGGCGCGCGAGCACCGCTTCGACCAGCACGGGGTCGGCGAGCGGGCAGTCGGCGGTGAGCCGCACCACGTGATCGGCCGGGTGACACACCAGAGCCGTCGCGAAGCGGTCGAGAACGTCCGTCTCCGAGCCGCGCACGACCGGACGGCCGGCGTCGCGCGCGATGTCGACCACGGCGTCGTCGCGGTCGAGGGTGCTGGTCGCGACGACGAGCGCGTCGACGCGGAGATCGGCCAGACGATCGAGCATGAACCGCAGCAGCGGCCGGCCTCCGAGGTCTTGGAGGACCTTGCCGGGCAGTCGAGTCGAGCCCGTGCGCGCTTGCACGACACAGAGCGACGACCGGGCTCGTCTCATCGCGAGACCAGTTGCTCGAGCATGTCGGCGACGCGCGCGGCACCCTTGCCGTCGATCGCGGAACGCGCCGTCACCGACAACGTGACGCGCCGCGTCCGATCCCTGATCAGCCCGCGCACCGCGTCGACAACGGTGTCGGGCGTCGCCTCGGCGACCGCGCCCTCACGCTCGAGGCCGGACACCGCTTGACGTTGATTTCCGGCGAGCGCGAGCGCGACGGTCGGCCGGCCGAGGAGGCACGACTCGAGCAGCGCCACCCCGCCGGCGGTCACCACGACCGAGGCCGCGGCCAGCTCCGCGGCGAGCCCATCGGGGGCGCGTACGGCAACGACACCGCGCGGCACGGCGGTCGCACCCCACGGGCCGACCACGAGCCTGACCTCCACTTCGGGACCGCCCTCGTCGAGACCGGCGGCGCCGAGCGCTGCGGCCATGCGCGCACCGACGCCGTCCGCGTCGGCGGCACCTGTCGTCACGAGCACGCGGGTCACCGGGACGTCGACCGACGCCGGGACGATGCCACACGCGGGCGCCGGGACGAGCGCGTACGCGGCGCCGGCGAGCACGCGCCGGGCCCGGCGATGCGCGGCGCCGAGCGCGCCGGGCGAAGGGTCGACGACGAGATCGACGTCGAGGTCACGGGCCAGATCGTCGACCGCGCTCACTACCCGCGCGCGCGCGAAGACCGCGTCGTCGGCACGGATCCGGTACGAGTCGACCACGACCGCGTCGGCCGCGACCGTCGCCACCGCCGTCGAGCCGAGCGCGACGAAGACGCAGTCGTGACCGCGGCCGGTCAGCTCGGCGCCGAGGGTCTCCATCCGCCGCCGGTGCCCGAGCCCGACTCCCGGCCCCTCGTCGAAGAACAGGAAGAAGGTGGAGGTCGGGGCGGACAAAGCGGGGCTCACAACATCTCCCACGTAAGTACGTCGTCGTCGTCGATGTCGATCGACGCGGTGCGGCCGACCAGGGCCTCGATCAGCTTGGGCGCGATGCCGTGGCCGGGCCGCTTGACGGTCAGCATCTCGCGGCTGATCCGTGTTCCCGCGGGGATGGCACACGCCGCCACGACCGACCGCCGCGCCTTCGCGTACATCTCGACGCGCTCCTCGTCGGACGGCCCGCGCTTCACACCGTTGCCCAGGGCGGCCTCGACGTCGCGAACGTGCGCGACGAGATCCGTCAGCTCGCCGGGCTCGATCGCAAAGGGATGATCCGGACCGGTTCGGGTGCGGTCGAGCGTGAAATGCTTCTCGAGGAGCTGCGCGCCCAGGGCGATCGCCGCCGTCGCCACGTGGATCCCGAGCGTGTGGTCGGAGAGACCGACCGGCACCCCGAACGTCGCGGCCATCGTCGGGATGGTTCGCAGGTTCATGATGTGCGGTGGCGACGGGTAGAGCGACGCACACTGGAGCAGCGCGACGTCGGGACTCCCGGCGCCGCGCGCGGCGTCGATGGCGTCCTCGATCTCGCCGAGCGTCGCCATCCCGGTCGAGAGCACGAGGGGACGCCCCTTGCTCGCGGCGTACTCGATGAGCGGGATGTCGACGAGCTCGAACGAGGCGATCTTGAACGCCGCGACGTCGAGCGCGTCGAGCTCGTCGATGGCGGCGCGGTCGAACGGGCTGGAGAGGAACTCGATGCCGGCATTGCGACAGTGCGCGGCCAGGATCGGTTGCCATTCACGCGGGAGCGCGAGGTCGTCGAGCAGCTCGTGCGCGGGCCGGGCGCCCAGCTCACCGAGATAGTCGAAGCGCGGCG
>CAZLEC010000402.1:0-4677 GCA_964558245.1 uncultured Burkholderiales bacterium
GATCTACACGAACTGCTTGATGAATGCGTGTGCGGTCTCGGCGACCTCGCGCCAGCCGTGGTCGATCACGAGGGAGTGGCCGCGGTTGGGCATCTCGATGATCTCGGTGACGCCCGGATTGCGCTTCTGCTTCTTGTAGGCGGCCTGGGCGATGGCCGGCGGCACGGTGTGGTCCTTCTCGCCGGAGATGATCAGCAGGGGGCCGCGATCGGGGTTCTTCGACTTCACCTTCGCTTCCGTCCACGGATTGAAGTTCGCGGTCGCGGCCTGGAACAGCGGCGCTCCGGGCGCGGGAACCGCGAACGTGTCGTAGAGCTGCTGCGCCTCGTCGTCGTCGACCGCGTTCGCGAAGGCGTAGCGGAACTGCTCGTAGGTGAGCGGCACCGCGCGATGGCGGTTCAGGGGGTTGCCGAGCACCGGCCGGGCCGACTTCAGTGCGGAGACCGGGAGCGGGAGCACGCCGCGGAAGGGCGCCGGGTCGATGGCGACGGCCGCGCCGGTGATGCCGCGTCCGGCGACGGTCTGCGCGAGCAGGCCGCCGAAGGAGTGGCCGACGACGGCGGGCTTGCGCTCGAGCCGGCCGATCACGTCGGCAACGTGATCGGCGACGTCGCCGACGGTCTTGCCCGCGAACGCCTCCGGATTCGTGTTGGCCTCCCGAACCGTCTCGGGGTCGTCGGGCCAGTCGGCGATCACGGGCGCGTACCCGGCCTCCGCGAAGAACGCGGCCCACCGTTCCCAGCTGCTCGGGAGGAGCCACAGTCCGTGTACGAACACGACCGGTGTGAGCGTCGTGGCGTTGGCTCGCTCGATCTGTTCCTTGGTGACGGTGTCGTAGAGGGCCATGGGGGAGTCACCTCGTTTGTTCGCACAGCAGTCGCCCGCGAGCAACATGCGATCACGAACGATCGCGTAACGCAAGGCGACTCGAGTGGCGCGTCGCTACGCGTTGTGCGCGTTGTGCAGCTTCCAGAAGCTCGCAAGTTCGAAACCCGGTGGCGGCGCGAATCGACGACTGGTGAGTCGCGTGCCGCGAAGGTCGTCGATGCACACGACGTCGATGCCGGCGGCTCCGAGCGTCACCACGTGCCACGACCCGGCCTTGAGCACGAGCCCGAGCGGTCTCACCGTGACGATCGCATCGCTCGCGAGCGTGATCTCGACCTCCCGGCGGCGATCGACGCTGCGCGCGAGCCGCCGGAGCTCGCCGTGCGGGATCCGGTTGCCGGTCCAGGGATCAGGGTCGTGCAGGAACCACGTGGAGAGCCGGTCGGCCTCTTCGGCGAGCGCCTCGACGTCGCGCAACACGGTGCGTTCGGAGACTTCGAGCGTCTCGGCGAGCTCGCGGGCAGTCATGCGGCCCCGGCGTTGGAGCACCAACAACATGTCGAGCACCCGCGCCGCGCGCACCGGTGAATGCTAAGACGAACATGACACCAGATGTCCGGCTCGGCGTGCCAGGGTGGGCGCATGACCACCGATGACGTTGAAGGCACCGGAACTCCGACCGACCCGTGGCAGCTCACGACCCCGCCCGGGAGCAGTGCGTTCGAGGCGTACCGCGATCCCGACGCCGACCCTCCGGCGTTGGTCGTGCAGGTCGGCAAGACGCAGCTGCGCTACCACTTGTCGTGCATCGAGGATCTGCACGCGATGCTGATCGAGCACGGCGACTGGATGCCGCTCGGCAACGCCGACGAGCAAAAGCCTGCGGCCGACGGGACGGTCGAGGCGTGGGGCCGATCGGCCGGCAACCCCGTGGGCGGCTGGTACGGGTTCAAGAAGGGCTTGCGCGGAAGGTTCGGCAACTACGTTCCCCCCGTGCTCGAAGCGCTCGGCCTGGCCGAGGTCGAGCACAACGCGCGCAACAACCGCATGCGCGCGATCTGAGACGCCGACTGGTCGGAAAGGCCGAACATGAGCACCGTCGTGGTTCGCTACCGAACGAAGCCCGAGCTCGCCGACGAGAACCAGCGCCTCGTGCAGGCCGTGTTCGCATCGCTCGCCGAGGAACAACCCGACGGCCTGCGCTACGTCTCGCTGCGACTGGCCGACGACACCTTCGTGCACGTCGCCGAAGTCACGGCCGACACGAACCCGCTCGGAGCGCTCGACGCCTTCGCCGCGTTCTCGGCCGGAGTCGCGGATCGTTGCGAACCCGGTGAGGGCCCGAATCCCCAACCGGCCACGGTGGTCGGCTCCTACCGTTTGCCGCTCGGCGCCGCCGGTTCGTAATCCCGCGGGCGGGCCGCCGCGCCCGTGTAGGTTCGAGCCGTGCTCGGTGCGGCCGGTCGGCGGTCATTCGCGTTGCTGGCGCTCGCCGCGTTGGGTGTCGCGGTAACCTCGTGCTCGAGCAGCGCGAGCAAGTCGGCCGCGAAGACCGCGCCGTCGAGCGCGGCAACTTCGCCGCATCCGAGGGCGACGCCTTCGTCGTATGCAATCGGCGAGCGCGCCCAGACGTTCGTCGACGCGCATCGCACCACCGCGGCCAACGGCTCGGCGCCGGCCCGCACGAGCCGGACGCTGGTCACGACGATCTTCTACCCCGCAACCGGCGCACCGGGCGGCAGCGCGAAGACCGACGCGCCCGCCGACCGCGCCGACGGCCCGTACCCGTTCATCGTGTTCGCGCACGGTTTCGGGAGCACCGGTGAGGAGTACCACGGCCTGCTCGAGCGATGGGTCGCGGCCGGCTTCGTGGTCGCCGCGCCGCTGTTCCCGCTCACGAACGGCCACGCGGCCGGCGGGCCCGACGCGAGTGATTACCAGAATCAACCCGGCGACGTGAGCTTCGTCATCACCTCGATGCTGCAGGTGTCGGCGCGCTCCGGGCCGCTCTCGGGCCTCGTCGACCCGAACCGGATCGGCGCGGCCGGTCATTCGCTCGGCGGCATCACGACCCTCGGCCTCGCCGCGAACACGTGTTGCCACGACGCGCGGGTCAAGGCCGCGATCGTGTTCTCGGGCGACAGCGAGACGTTCCCGCACGGCCGTTTCGACTACTCGCAGGCGCCGCCCCTCATGTTCGTGCACGGAGACGCCGACGCGCTGGTGCCGTACGAGTCGAGTGTCGACGCGTTCAACCAGGCGCGTGGACCGAAGGGACTCGTCACCGTGATCGGCGGCGGGCACGGCTCCACCGTCGATCCGACCGCGCACGCGTTCGCGAGCATCGTGCGGGCCACGACCGACTTCTTCGACGCGTACGTGGTCGGCGACACTGCGGCCGCGGGCAAGATCGGCGGTGACGCGGTGAGCGGCGCGACGCGCATCGTGTTCGACGCGACCGCGGGCTCGGTGGTCACCGTGCCGACGACTGCGCCGCCCGCGCTTCCCGTGCACCACGCGTCGGCGACGCCCACGACCGGCCTCGCGAACGGCCAGTCGGTCTCGGTCAACTGGTCGAACTACACGCCCAAGAAATCGGTGAACATCGTCGAGTGCTCCCAGCCGAACGGGATCGACGCGAGTGCGTGCGATCTCAAGCACGCGGCGCTGCTCCAGCGCGACCCGACCGGTACCGGCTCGGGCTCGATCTCGGTCGTCGAGGGCGCGGTCGGCACGGGCCAGTGCGACGCGGCGCACAGCCAGTGCGTGATCGTCGTGAACGACGGCGGGTCGTTGCTGCCGGCCGCGAGCGTTCGCATCCCGATCTCGTTCGCGCGCTGATCGGGAGGCCGGAGTCCTGACGCTCGGCCGGATCGGGACCGGGCTCGAGCCGCGCTCCTAGCATTGGGACGGGACACGAGGAGAGCTTCGACGATGGGGGAGCGGAAGTGAGCGATCGAGCCGAAGTCGACGTCGTGATCGTGGGCGCGGGGTTCGCCGGCATGTTCATGCTCCACCGCGCCCGCGGGATCGGGCTCACGGCGCGGGTGATCGAGGCCGGCAGCGGGGTGGGCGGCACGTGGTTCTGGAACCGCTACCCGGGTGCGCGCTGTGACGTCGAGAGCATGGAGTACTCGTATCAGTTCTCGGACGAGCTCCAGCAGGAGTGGGAGTGGACGGAGCGTTACGCAACGCAGCCCGAGATCCTCGAGTACGCGAACCACGTGGCCGACCGCTTCGACTTGCGTCGCGACGTGCAGTTCGACACGCGGGTGCTCTCGGCGACCTACGAGGAGCGCGGCGGGCGGTGGACCGTGCGCACCGACGACGGCGGCGAGCTGTCGGCGCAGTTCGTGGTGATGGCGACCGGCTGCCTCTCGTCGGCGCGCGTTCCCGACTTCCCCGGACTCGACCGTTTCACCGGCGCGACCTACCACACCGGCAAGTGGCCGCACGAGGGGGTCGACTTCACCGGCAAGCGGGTGGGTGTGATCGGCACCGGTTCGTCGGCGATCCAGTCGATCCCGATCATCGCCCGCCAAGCGCGCGAGCTCACCGTGTTCCAACGGACCGCGAGCTACTCGATCCCGGCGCGCAACGGCCCGCTCGACGAAGCGGAGAAGCGCGCGATCAAGGCCGACTACGCGAGCTTCCGCGCGCGCAACTCGCTCATGCAGACCGCGATCGGCTCGCGGCTGCCCTTGAGCGAGAGCTCGGCCCTCGCGGCGACGCCCGAGGAGCGGGCACGTGTCTACGAGGAGCGGTGGGAGCAGGGTGGTCTGCCGTTCCTCGGTGCGTTCTTCGACCTGCTCTTCGATCGCGACGCGAACGAGACCGCCGCCGAGTTCG
>CAZLEC010000403.1:0-4673 GCA_964558245.1 uncultured Burkholderiales bacterium
GTGCTCATCATGGGCTTCAGCTTCGTCGAAGCCTTCATCTTGCCGAAGATCGCGACACACGATCCGGCGTTCGTCGCCGGCTGGATGAGAATGCTGACCGGCTCCGCCGGCGGAATGAACCTCGGATCGCTCGCAACACTGTGGACGCTGACCGCGCCCATTTACATCCTCGGCGGCGTGCTCTTCGGCATCGCCACGTTCCGCGCCGGCATCCTGCCGCGCTGGGCGGGCGTGCTCCTCGCGGTCGGGACCGCGTTGGCACCCGTAGCGGCACTGCTTCCCAACGCGTCGCAGCCGAAGATCGCAGTGCCGGTGGGGTTGGCGTTGGCCTGGCTCGGTTACGCGCTCTGGTCCGAACGGCAAGCGCAAGCGTCCTGACCCTGACAGCCGAAGATCGGCGAAGATCACATGAGCACCAACGCAGCGACTGCGACGATTCCCTCTTCAACGGCAGCTTCAACCAGGAAAGTCTCCCTGAGGGCGGGCATCCTCTATCTGCTCACGTTTGTCTCGATCCCGACGCTCGCGCTCTACGGCCCGGTAAAGGGTGCGCACTACGTCACCGGCGCCGGCCCGGACACCGGCGCCATGTTCGGCGGTGTTCTGGAGATCATCGTGGCCCTCGCCGGCATCGGCACCGCGGTCGTACTGCTCCCCGTGCTCAAGAAGCAGAACGAAGGTTTCGCGCTCGGCCTCGTCGCATCCCGAGTGCTGGAGGCCAGCACGATCTTCCTCGGCGTCGCGTTCCTGCTGTCGGTCGTGACGTTGCGGAGGGACGGCTCCGGAGCAGACGCGTTGGTCACCAGCCATGTCCTCGTCACGCTCTACAACCGCATCTTCCTTCTCGGACAGAGCTTCATGCCGGCCGTGAACGACCTGCTGCTGGGCACCTTGCTGTATCAGTCGCGCCTGGTCCCTCGAGCGCTTTCCCGGATCGGGCTCATCGGAGCGCCCGTTCTCGTCGCGGGCTACCTCGCCGTGCTGTTCGGCGCCGTCGCGCAACACGGCGGCTTGGCCGGGCTGTCTGCATTTCCGGTCGCGATCTTCGAGTTCTCGCTGGGCGTCTGGCTCGTCGTCAAAGGCTTCGATGCCGAAGCTGTTGCCGCGCTCGAGCAGAGGACGTAGCCGGGCTCGCCATCCGGGCGCGCCGCCGTGGGGGCGGGTCCTGCGCCGTTTGCTTCGGTGGCCCCGGTGCGCGCCGATAAAGGGGGATCTGAACCGCGGTCGCTCGGCGCGCCCGGCCCTCGACGCCGCGGAAACTGAGATGAGGAGCGCGCTGTGAAGACCGCTGACGATCTCGCCACTTACGACGTCTCGCACTTGAAGCTCGGCAAGCGAGCCGCGGTGAAACCCGCCGGGCTGGCCCACGTCACGGCCTACACCGCGGCCGGTTTCCCTGCGCCTCCCGCGACGTTCGGGACACTCCCGGTCTTGCAGGCCATCCCGTGGCGCATGGACGGCAACGACGCGCTGAACAACTGCGTGATCGCGGGTGTCGATCACGTGATCGCGAGAGAGAACGCGATCGAGCACACGAACGACCCGCGCCCCGGTCTCGCGATCATCGAGTCGCAGTACAACTACTTCTCGCCGAACAACGATGGCTGCGTCATGGCCGACGTGCTCCAGAGCTGGCGCAGCAAAGGCTTGTTCCATCACATGCCGGCCGGACCGAACCAGATCAGCCAGTACGCGCCCTTCGACTACGGGAACACCACGGAGCTGAAGCAGGTGATCGCGTACCTCGGGAACGCGTACCTCGGCATCGAGTGCCCGGTGTCGGCCCAACAGCAGTTCGTCAAGCAGCAACAGACCGGGCAGTTGGTGCCGTGGACCGTGGTGAACGGTTCCTCGATCGACGGCGGCCATTGCATCGTCGCCGTCGGATACACGGCCCAGGGTCTGCTGTGCGTGACATGGGGCGACATCGTCGTCGTCACGTGGCCGTTCGTTGCGCAGTACTGCGACGAAGCCTGGGCCGTTCTCACCCACGAGATCGTCGAGCACGGAGCCGACACCTTCGGCCTCGACGTCGCCAAGCTCCACGCAGACCTGGACGCGCTCGAGTAGCGATCGGGTCACCGATCGGGCTCGACGAGCGCGCTCGTGATGGCGTCGATCGCGTCGAGGGGTCTACGAAGCTCGTCCGTGAGGTGATGGCGCGAGCAAGTGAACGCTCGGCGTCAGGTCCGAATCCACCTGACCGTGAACTTCGTCCCTTTGTTGACCAGCGTCGACGGCCGCGCTTTCGTCGAGCCGGAGTCCGTCACCATCACGATTTGGTCGTGCGAGAGGGCGCTGATATTGGCCGGCTGCTTCGCGGTAGTGGCGGTTGCGGCGGCATTGTTGAACGTCACTGTCGCGAAATCAGCGAGAGGCAGCACCCGGCAGAAGAACCGCGTACACGCCGACGGTGCCTCGGCCACCCACTCGGCGGAGCTGTCGAGTGCCGCGGTCGAGGTCTGCTCCGTCGAGAAATGCCACCCGGCGGTCCAGTCCTTCAATCGCAACGTGTACACGGCGCCGCGACCGCTGACATCGGCCGACATCATGTCGCCGGCGTGGACGACATCGTGAGCCGGCAGTGGAACCGACGGTGCCGGCACCACCTCGTACCAGGCGTAGTAGGAAGGATCGTGCAGGCCGTTGCAGTCGGAGTCGGTGCCGATCTGCTCGACCGACGTTGACCTCGGAGCGAAGCCGTCGAGACCGACCCAGAACGCCGATGCCTGCGCAATGGGAGACAGGCACGTGACCGCCGGCTGTTTCCACGAGGCCCGAACGTCGGTGAAGGTCTCGCCCGCGGCGACGTAGCCGGCCCAGTTCGTCGACGTCCCGGTCGCGTGCGCGATCCGGGCATTCAGGATCGGCACATCGCCCCGAGCCGCTGTGCCCTGGGAGAGGACGCCCGGCACTCCGAGCACCAACATGACCAGCAACAGTCGTCGCACCGATCCCAAGGCTACCGGCAAGACACTGGCGCCGGGCTGGGCGAATCATCAAGAACTCCTGATAATCCGTCGGGAACGTCTCGGCCCCGCGGAGGGGTCGGGCGAGAGTCAAGCCGAAAGGAGCCATCGGGCTCGGCTTGTGATCCGAGGGGAACACGGCGACGAACAGGTCGAGAGCTGGCCGACGGCCAGGGAGCCCATGTGGATGGGAGTTGGCAATGCATGCCATCGTCGTGCAAGTGACGTTCAAGCCCGGCCGGCAACACGAGGCCATGAGCGAGCTCGAAGCAAACGTCGTCCCCGGCGTCAAACGCGCGGAGGGCTTCGTCGCCGGCTACTGGTTGCAGACCGACGACGAGGTGCGCGGTATCTCGGTCGAGCTGTTCGACACGCGTGCCAACGCGGAAGCCGAGCTGGCGCGCCGGAACATCATCGCTTCCGAGCAGGCCCCGCTCTCGATCGACAGCGTCGCGATTCTCGAGGTCATCGCGAACGCCTGAGCTCCCGAGCGCTGCGCTCGGCGCGGAAACTTGATCAGCTCTTGATCGGTTCACAGACCCGGCTCACGGCCGGGGACGATCTTCGGTCGCATGCACGACACGCGACACCACGAGGTCGAGCCGATGGCGTCGCCGGCGCCTCGGGTCGGCGACTGGGCGAAGGGCGACGACGACCTCGCGCCGTGCGTCGAGATCGTCGTCCCCGTCTTCAACGAGGCCGCCACCCTCGACGACAGCATCGCGACGCTGCACAACTACCTGACCGAGCGGTTTCCCTTTTCCTGGCGCATCACGATCGTCGACAACGCGTCGACCGACGGGACCTGGCTCCAGGCCGCGCGTCTCGCCCGCGACACCGCGGGCGTAGACGCGCGGCACCTCGACAGGAAGGGTCGCGGCCTCGCACTGCGCGCCGCGTGGATGGCGAGCGACGCCGCGGTGGTCGCCTACATGGACGTCGACCTGTCGACGGATCTCGACGCGCTCCTCCCGCTCGTCGCGCCGCTCGTGTCCGGGCACTCCGATATCGCGATCGGATCGCGGCTCTCACGTGGTTCCTCGGTGACGCGTGGCCCGAAGCGCGAGCTCATCTCCCGCTCCTACAATTCGATCCTGCGCGGCGCGTTCGCAACGCGCGTGCACGACGCGCAATGCGGGTTCAAGGCACTGCGCGCCGACATCGCGCGGCGGCTGTTGCCGCTCGTCGAAGACGACGGCTGGTTCTTCGACACTGAGTTGTTGCTGCTCGCGGAGCGCAACGGACTTCGCATCCACGAGGTACCGGTCGACTGGGTCGACGACCCCGACAGCCGCGTGCACGTCACGCGCACCGCGATCGACGACCTCCGCGGCATTGCCCGGATGTTGCGGCGGTTCGGCGCCGGTCGTGGAGACGTCGAGCTCACCTCGCGCGACCGCGGTGAGTCGGGCACCGCGCTCGGCCATCGACTGTTGACGCGCGCGTCGATGGCCGCGGCCTGGTCGGCCGCGAGCATCGCTCGCATCGCGTTGGGCGGCCGGCGCCGATGAAGGCAACCCCGCACCCGCTCGCGCAGCGCATCGCCCGCTGCCTCTCCGTCTCGGTCGGCACGACCCTGCTCAGCGCCGCGCTGCTCATTGCGTTGACGCTGGGTGCGGGCGTGCCGGCCGGGATGTCCAACGTGATCGCGGTGTGCTGCGGCATCGTGCCGTCGTACCTGGCCAACCGCCACTGGGTGTGGGG
>CAZLEC010000404.1:0-4672 GCA_964558245.1 uncultured Burkholderiales bacterium
CCTGCTCGACCGCGCCGCCCGACATCATCGTCTGCCGGCTCGCCGACGTGGAGCCCGCCGACGCGATCGCCGTGTCGGCCGGGGCGACGATGACGTCGTCGACGCCCAGCACCGAGCGGGCGATCTGTTGCACCAGGGTGACGAACCCCTGGCCGACCTCCGCGGCTGCGCACGAGATCGTCACGACCCCCTTGTCGATCCGGCAGCGCGCGACCGAGCCGTCCATGTAGCCCTCGGCGTACATCAGGTTCTTGAAGCCGACCGCGAACCCCACTCCCCTGCGCACGTCGGCGGCGTCGACCGCGCGGCCCACGCCGCCCGGGCGCGCGAGCACGTCGTCGGGAGCGGCGGCCGGGAGCGGCAACGCCGCGCACGCCTCGATCACCTCGCGCACGGGCAGCGCGCCGGTGATCCGCTGACCGGTGAGCAGCTCGTCGCCCGGTGCGAGCGCGTTGCGCACGCGGACCTCGATCGGATCGAGCCCGCACGCCGCGGCCAAACGGTCCATCTGCGCCTCGTGCGCGAAGCACGACTGCACGACTCCGAAGCCCCGCATCGCGCCACACGGCGGGTTGTTCGTGCGCACCGCCATCGCGTGCACGTGCGCGTTCGGCACACGGTAGGGCCCGGCCGCGAAGCAGGCTGCGTTGGCCGTCACGTGATAGCTCGACGAGCGGTACGCACCCCCGTCGAGCACGATGCGCGCCTCGACGCTCACGATCCGCCCGTCGGGCCGCGCGGTGTGGCGCATCCAGATGCGCGCCGGGTGCCGGTGCACGTGCCCGAGGAACGACTCCTCACGGGAGTAGACGATCTTCACGGGCCGACCGGTCCGCGTCGCGAGCAGGCACGCGTGCACGTGCAGGCTCACGTCTTCGCGCGCGCCGAACGCGCCGCCGACCCCGCCGAGCGAGAGGTGCACCTGGTCGGCCGGGAGACCGAGACACTCCGCGACCTGGTCGCGGTCGTTGTGCAACCACTGGGTCGACACCACCAGGTCGACACCGCCGTCGGCAGTGGGCGTGGCGAGCCCGGCCTCGGGTCCCATGAACGCCTGGTCCTGCATGCCGATCTCGTACGTGCCCTCCACCACGATCGGGCCCCGCTTCAGCGCGTCGCCCCGGTTGATCACGAGGTCGCGGAACACGTTGCCGTCGGGGTGCAGCGGCGGCGCGTCGATCGCGACGTCGGCGTCGACCACCGACTCGAGCACGTCGTACTCGACGACGATCGCCGCGCACGCGCGACGCGCGGTCTCGGGATGATCCGCCGCGACCGCGGCAACCGGCTCGCCGACGTACCGCACCACGTCGGCCGCGAACACGGGCTGGTCGCGATGCTCGAGTCCGTAGGCGTTCAACGGCACGTCGGCGGCGGTGAGCACCGCGTGCACGCCGGTGATCGCGAGCGCCGGACCGATGTCGATCGCGCGGACGCGCGCCGACGGATGCGGCGATCGCAGCGCGCGGCCCCAGAGCATGCCGTCGGCCCACAGGTCACCCGCGAACGAGAACTCACCGCGGACCTTCGCGGCGCCGTCGGGCCGGATCGCACGCTCGCCGATGCCGCCCGGTGCCTTCGTCGAGGTGCCGGTACCGGTGCCGGTGCTCACCCGGTGCTCCCGTTGCGCGCGCGCACGACGACCTGCACCGCTTCCATGATCCGCCCGTAGCCGGTGCACCGGCAGAGGTTGCCCGAGATCGCCTCGCGCACCGCGAGATCGGCCGGCTCGGGATCGCGCGCCAGCAGGTCGTGCACGGCCATGACGAGGCCGGGCGTGCAGAACCCGCACTGCACGGCTCCGGTCTCCACGAACGCGCGCTGCACGTCGGTGAGCGCGCCGCCCGGATCGGGTTGCAGCCCTTCCACCGTCGTGATCTCGGTGCCGACCGCGGCGGCCGCGAGCACGAGGCACGCGCACACCAGCGCGCCGTCGACGAGCACGGAGCACGAGCCGCACTCACCCTGCTCGCAGCCGGCCTTCGCGGCGGGCAGGCCGAGCCGTTCGTGCAGCACGTACAGGAGGTTCTCGCCCAACCACGCGTCGGCGACGCCCCGCTCGACCCCGTTGACGCGCAAGGTGTACGTCTCGTTCACAACGCGCACCTCCGGAGCGCGCGGCGGGCCATGACGCCGACCGCGTGGCGACGGTACTGCGCGGTGCTCCGGTGATCGTCGATGGCGAGCGTCACCGCCTGCACCCGTTCGGCGAACTCGTCGGCGTCGCCGGCGCCGACCTCGAGCCCGTCGTCGCGCCAGCTCGCTCGGGCCGCGAGCCACGCGCACGCGTCATGCGCGGCGAGCGGTGTCGGCCCGACCGAGCCGAGGCCGATACCGACCGTGCGCGCGTCGAGATCCACCGCGATCGCGAGCGATGCGACCGCGATCACCATCGCGTTGCGGACCCCGACCTTGAGATAGTCCTGCGCGCCGCGGCGCACGGGAACTCGCACGCCCAGCAGCAACTCGCCCGGCTCCAGCACCGACCGCTTCGGTCCGGTGAAGAACTCGTCGATCGCGACCAGCCGGCGCTGCGCGCCGCGCGCGATCTCGATCGTCGCGCCCAGCGCCACGAGCACGGGCAGCGTGTCGCCGGCCGGCGAGGCGGTCGCGAGGTTGCCGCCGATGGTTCCGGCGTTGCGGATCTGCGGCGAGCCGACGGTGCGCGCCGCGCGCGCGAGCGCGGGCGCGAGCTCTGCAACCGGTCCCTCGAGGAGATCCGTGTACGTCGCGGCCGCGCCGATCACGACGTGGCCCGGCTCGACGCGGACGGCGCGGAGCTCGGGGACCCGCCCGACCATCACGACGTGCTCGAGCGGGCGCCGGCCGTCGTTGACCTCGACCATCAGATCGGTGCCGCCGGCGACCAACGTGGCGCCCGGATCGGCTGCCAGCACCGCGAGCACCGCGTCGAGCGAGTCGGGAACGGTCACGGGCATGACGACACAGGTTCTGCCGGAGCCCGGCAGCGTGTCAATGGCGAGTCGTGAACGCATCGTGAACTGGGCCCACATGGCGGTTCTGGGCACCCGGCGGTGGCACGCTGTGCGCATGTTGCTGGCCGGCGGGACCGTGCTCGACGTCGACGGGGAGCGCCGGGCCGACCTGCGGGTCGGCGCCGACGGGCGCGTCGCGGCCGTAGCGCCGCGGCTCGAGCCGGCCGCGGGCGAGCCGGTGGTCGACTGCACCTCACGCCTGCTGGCGCCCGGTGGCGTCGACGTGCACACGCATCTGCACCTCCCGGTCGGTTCGCTGCGGGTCAGCGACGACTTCGCGACCGGCACCGCGGCCGCCGCGATCGGCGGGACGACGACGATCGTCGACTACGTCACCGCGTACCGCGGCGAGGACCCCCTCGACGCGCTCGCCACCTGGCGCCGGTGGGCGGAGCCCGCGTGTGTCGACTACGGGCTCCACATGACCTTCACCGAGCGTGTCGGCGAGCGAGCGATCGCGGCGTGTGTCGAGGCGGGCGTGACGTCGTTCAAGCTCTACATGGCGTACCCGGAGCTGTTGCAGGTCGACGACGACGTGATCCTCGAGACGATGCTGCTCGCCCACGATCGCGGCGGGCTCGTGACCCTGCACTGCGAGAACGGCGGTGCCATCGAGGCGCTGCGCCGACGCGCGGTCGCCGCGGGCCGAACCGGGGTGCTGGAGCACGCTGCGACCCGGCCGGCCGCGCTGGAAGCGGAAGCGGTGCACCGCGCCGCGACGCTGGCCGAGATCGCGGGCACGAGCGTGTACGTGGTGCACATCTCGTCGGCGCCCGCGTTGGCCGAAGTGCGTCGCGCCCGCGAGCGCGGCGTCGACATCGTCGCGGAGACCTGCCCGCAGTACCTCTACCTCGACACCGCGCGACTGGGCGGTCCCGACGGCGAGTCGTTCGTGTGCACGCCGCCATTGCGCGACCCGTGGCACGTCGAGGAGCTGTGGCACGGGCTCGCCAACGGCTCGGTGCACACCATCGCGACCGATCACTGCCCGTTCACGATCGCCGACCGGCGGGCGGGAGTGCGAGGTCGTGCCGAGGGTTTCGCCGACTTCACCGAGATTCCCGGAGGTCTGCCCGGTATCGAGACGCGCCTCGGCCTGGTGTGGGAGGGCGTCGTCACGGGTCGCATCACCCGCGCCGATTGGGTCCGGCTCTGCGCGGAGGCGCCCGCTCGCACCTTCGGCCTGTGGCCCGCGAAGGGAAGCCTCCGCGTGGGCGCCGATGCCGATGTGGTGGTGTGGGACCCGGATCGCGCGCAGTCGCTCGACGCCGACGCGCTCCACATGCGCGTGGATCACTCGCCCTACGCCGGCCTCACCGTGACCGGCTGGCCCGAGCTCGTGCTCTCGCGCGGCGATCTGATCGCACGTGACGGTCGCTACGTCGGCGAGCCGGCCCGTGGCCGCTTCCTCGCCCGCTCCCGGGTTGCCCCGTCTTGACGCACCGCGGGACGCTTCCGAGGTGACGACGCTCATTCGCAACGGCATCGTCCTCCCGATGGGAGGCGACGCCCGCGTCGCGCTCGATCCGGGGTCGGTGCTCGTCGACGGCCACACCATCGTCGCGGTGGGCGCGGTAGCCGAGATCGACGCGGATCCGCGCTCGCGCGGCGCGGAAGTGGTCGACGCGACCGAACACGCCGTGCTCCCCGGACTGCACAACTGCCATCTGCATTCG
>CAZLEC010000405.1:0-4665 GCA_964558245.1 uncultured Burkholderiales bacterium
CCGAAGAACACGAACGTGACCGCCGCGACCGTCGCCACCCCCGGCCGCACCCCGGCCCGGCGCATCACGACGAGGACGAGCGCCGCCGCGACGAGGTGGGTCACCACCGAGAGCACTTGGTAGGGCGTGTAGCTGCGCATGCCGAACAACACCCACATCAGGCGGTACACGAGCACCGGCAACGTGGTCCAGTGTTGGAAGTGCGCGCGGAACAGGTCGCCGATGTTGCCCGCGGTGCGCGCCGACAAGAAGTCCCAGTCGTCCTGGGTGAACCAACCGTGCCGGCCCCAGATCAACAACAGCGGGAGCGCGAGCAACTCGACCGCGAAGAACCAGAATGCGGCGCCGGCAAGCGGGCCCGGGCGCCGGCCCGGCGTCGCGTCCGCGTTCGTACCGGGCGGCGGCTCCGTATTCGCGCGTGACGCCGACTCAGTCGTCAATGCTCGCCCATCCCGAGTGCCCGACCAGGGCTTCAAGCATTTCACACACTGCCGAATGAGCAGGGACAGGTCGATCGTGCGAATACCCTGACCGACGATGGCCGCCGCGGAGCGAGACACTGCGCGCGGCCGCCTCGCGTGGATCACCTTCGTCGCGGTCGAGCTCGCGGGGGCGGTGCTCTACGTCGCCAACGGGCGCAAGGTCTGGTTCTTCGGGGTGTTCGGCGACGAATGGGACTTCCTCGCCGGCCGGCGGCTCACGATCCACGATCTGTTGCTCCGCCACGGTGATCATCTCGTGGCCCTGCCCGCGCTCGTGTTCCGGATCATGTACAGCGTGGTGGGGCTGCGCAGCTACCTGCCGTACCAACTGCTCTCGATCGGCCTGCATCTCGTGGCCGCCGCCCTCCTGCGCGCGGTCATGCGCCGGGCCGGCGTCCGGCCGTGGATCGCGACCGTGGCCGCTGGCGCGTTCGTGCTCTTCGGATCGGGGAGCCAAGACATCCTCATCGCGTTCCAGATCACCTTTACGGGTGCGCTCGTGCTCGGGCTCATCCAACTGCTGCTCGCCGACCACGACGGCCCGATCGACCGGCGCGACGCGCTGGCGTTGCTCGCGGGCCTCGGTGCGTTGTGCTGCTCCGACGTCGCGATCGTGATGATCGCCGCGGTCGGATGCTCGGCGCTGCTCCGCCGACGGTGGCGTGCGTTCGCGCTCCACACCCTGCCGCTCGCGGCCGTGTATGTCGCGTGGGTCGAGTCCTACGGCCGTCGCCCGCACACCGATCTCCACCTTTCGCAGGTCGCGAGCTCCGTGCGCACGAGCCTCTCGGCTTCGTTCGGCGCGCTGGGCGTGGTGCCGCTCGCGGGCTGGGCCCTCGCGATCATGTTGGTCGCCGGGATCACGATCACGGTCGTCGACTCCCGGCACTCGGCTCGCGCCGCATCGACCGCATCGACCGCATCGACCGCATCGACCATCGGGCTCGCACTGGCCGCGGTCGCGTTCTCGTTGATGCTCGCGATCACGCGCTTCGGGTTGGGCGCGCAGTTCGCGGCGTCGAGCCGCTACCTCCACATCATCGCCGCGCTCGTGCTCCCCGCGCTGGCGGTCGCGGCCGATGCGATGGCCCGCCGGTGGCGCGCGGTGGGGATCGTCGTGCTCGCGTTGTTCCTCGTGGGCGTCCCCGGGAACATCGCGCGGATCGGCCGCAACGTCGGCCCGGCGGCGCGCTATCGGGAGCAGCGCCGCACGATCACGGCGTTGCCGCGTCTGCATCTCGCGCGCACGGCGCCCCGCTCGCTGCACCCGACGCCGAGCTTCGCGTCCGAAGTCACCGTGGGCTGGCTCCTCGACGGCGCGCACGCCGGTCGCATCCCGGCGCCCGGCCCGTTGACACCGGGCGAGCGGGCCACCGACAACTTCCGGCTCTCGCTCGAGCAGCTCGGAGGCGGCCACGCGCCGGCGTGTGTCGCGCTCCGTTCGCCCGTCGCGCGCCGCCTCGCCGCGGGCCAGTCGATCGGCATCCGCGGAACCGTCGCCGTTCAGTCGCGCGCCCCCGTCTCCCAACCGCTCGTATTCGGCACGTCGCTGCTCGACTCGGCCCGAACCCACACGCTGCTCGCAGTCGTCGGGCCGCTCGAGCTGCGGATCGCACCCCGTTCGCCGGGCGCCGCGATCTGCCGTTGAGCTCGAAGGCGCGCGGTACCGTTCGCACCGTGGAGCGGCGCCGGTTCTTCTACGTTCACGTGCAGAAGGCCGCCGGCACCGAGCTCCGTGAGCGACTCAAGCGATCGTTCTCGCCGGAGCGGCTGTATCCCGACCCGACCGACGGTGACATCTTCGAGGTCGCACCGCAGGTGTCGGTTCGCCAGCTGCTGGCCCGTTGGGAGCAGCGCAAGGCGGAGATCGAGATCATCACCGGCCACTTTCCCTACGCCACGACCGAGCTCCTCGATGCCGACTTCGTGACGCTCTCCGTGTTGCGCGAGCCGGTGGAGCGCACACTCTCGCACCTCCGCCACCACCGGAAGATGAACGCCGACGCGCGCGACCTCCCGCTCGAGGCGATCTACGAAGACGTGTTCCGCCCCGCGTTCTTCGCGAACCACATGGTGAAGATGTTCTCGCTGACCGCCGAGGAGATCAGGCGGTCGGTCGAACGCGACACGTGGGCGATGGTGATGCGGATCGACTTCACCCCCGATCGCATCGGACGCGCGAAGGAGCACGTGGCGCAGCTCGACGTGCTCGGCCTGCACGACGCGTTCGACGACTTCTGCGCCGAGCTGCAGGCGCGGTTCGGCTGGCAGCTCGGCGAGCCGCTGTACGCGAACCGCACCCCCACCGAGGACGTTCCCGAGAGTCTGCGCGCCCGCATCGCGCACGACAACGCCCTCGACCTCGAGCTGTACGAGTACGCCCGCGATCTGTACACCGCCCGGACGCGCGGGCGCTGAGCACTGCCCCGGGGCGGCGCCGTCAGCGTGTGGGCGGGGGGCACAGCGCGGGGCCGAGGATCCCCGACGGCCCGCCCGGGCCGATCCGGATCGTCACCGGCCCGGCCACGACCTCGAGCGTGTGCGCGAGCGACGGGTTGAGCAGGCCGACCCCGAAGGCCACCGGCGCCGAGCGCGCGTTCGCGCCGTCGACGAGGACGACAACGGTCTTGCCGACGATCCCGAAGCGGTCACCCCGGCGCAGGTGCAGCACCTCGGGGCCCTTCAGCGGCCGGCAGGCGAGCCCGCTGCGTTGGTCGAGCTCCAGCAGTGACAGCCGGAGGCGGTTGGTGAGCGCGGCGGTCGGGGTCGGGGTATGCGTCGTGGGCACGCGTCCCGACGCGACCCCGTCGAGCAGCCAGCCGACCGTCAAGGTCGGTGCCCGGTTCGGATCGGGCCGCAGGCCGCGGGGCACCTCACGCGCGAGCGGCGTGCGCGCGATCGACAGCATCGTCTGCCGGGTCGCGTCGTCGACGGGACGTTGCCGGTGCGCGTAGTCGCGCGCCTGCGCGACGTTCCCGGGAATTCCGGCCACCAGCACCGCCGCCGCGACGACCCCCAGCAACCGCCGGCGCCGGAGCAACGCGTCGATCGCGACACCCACGGCCGGGAGTACGAGCGCGGCGAGGATGTGCAGGTACCGGCTCAGCTTGGCCGCCGACGCGCCGACCCCGCTGCGGTCGAAGGCGGCGATCAGCAAGAAGGCCGCGGCACCGATCAGCAGCGCGGTGGGCAGCGCGAGCCGGCCGCGTAACGCGGCGATCCCGGTCGCGCGCACGGCGAACACTCCGCCCGCGACGAGGATCACACCGAGCACCCACCCCAGCCCCCGCACCGATCCCAGCGCGCCGAACACACCGGAGGCGCCGGTCACGCACCAGTCGATGATCTGGCGGGTGCTTCCCCGGAACGAGTGCTCGCCGTGCGAATAGTGGAGCCACCACAGGCCGTACACCAGCCCGAGCGGAACCGTTTGCAGCGCCGCGACGCGCCACGAGCGCCGCAGCAGCAGGGCGATCCCCACGACGACCACCATCGTGACGGCGACACCGGAGCACATCACCGCGAGGAACCCCGCGACCAACGCCAGCCAGTCGCGGCGATCGACCGGGCCGTCGTGGTCGACGAGCAACAGCTGCACGAGGCCGAACACCAGCGCGCCGGTGAACGTGATCTGGAAGGCCCACAGCACGTCTTGCGCCCCGGCGCCGAACAGCACGAACGCCGAGGCGACGATCGTGGCGACCGCCGCGCACACACCCGCGCGTCGCATGACGACCCACAGCAACGCCGCCGCCGCGAGGTGCAGCGCGATCGCGACACCGACGTAGGGCAGATAGCTGCGCAGGCCGACGACTTCCCACAGCAATCGGTAGACCACAACCGGAACGGCCACCCAGTGGCCGTAGTGCGCGCGCAAGAGGTCGGACGCGTTCACGCCCCGACCGGAGAGGAACTCCCACTCGTCGGCGAAGAACCACTGCGTGCGCGCGAGCGCGAGGTAGAAGACGAACGCGCCCGCCTCGACGAGCACGAAGACCGGGAGCGACCACCGTTCGACCGCTCCGCCGTCGCGGTTCACATCGAATGCGCCGGGTCGGGCGCGCGGCTCGGATGCGCCGGGGTCAGATCCGGCCGTCGGCGACTGCGGCCGCAACCCAAGGGATGACTTCGTCGAGCATGTCGCTCAGGCTCGTTGTCGCCTCGAAGCCGAGCACGCGCTTGG
>CAZLEC010000406.1:0-4662 GCA_964558245.1 uncultured Burkholderiales bacterium
ATGCGAACCCCGCTGTGCGACATGTTCGGGATCGAGTACCCGATCTTCGCGTTCACACATTGCCGCGACGTTGTCGCCGCGGTCAGTAAGGCCGGAGGACTCGGTGTGCTCGGTGCAGTCGGTTTCAGTCCCGAGCAGCTCGAGATCGAGCTCGACTGGATCGATGAACACATCAACGGCATGCCGTACGGCGTCGACACCGTGATGCCGCAGAAGGCCGTCGACGTGCACGGCGCCGACGCCGAAGACATGTTGGCCCAGATCCGCTCGATGATCGACGCGAATCACTGGCGCTACGTCGACGAGCTCATGGAGCGCTTCGACCTGCCGCCGTTGCCCGAAGGCGAGCAGGGGCACGGTGTGCTCGGCTGGACCGACGACGTCGCGCAGCGTCACGTCGACATCGCGCTCGCGCATCCCATCAAGCTGATCGCCAACGCGCTCGGGTCGCCGCCGAAGGACGTGATCGATCGCGCGCACGAGCACGGTGTGAAGGTCGCTGCGCTCGCGGGGAAGGCGGTGCACGCACAGCGGCACGTGAACAACGGCGTCGACATCGTGGTGGCGCAGGGTTACGAGGCGGGTGGGCACACCGGGGAGATCTCGACGATGGTCCTCGTTCCCGAGGTTGTCGACGCAGTCGCGCCCGCGCCCGTGCTCGCGGCCGGCGGGATCGGCAGCGGTCGCCAGATCGCCGCGGCGCTCGCGCTCGGCGCGCAAGGTGTGTGGCTCGGATCGCTCTGGCTCACGACTGCGGAGAGCGATTCCAGCCCCGCGGTGCTCGGGGCCTACCTCGACGCGACGTCGGCTGACACGGTTCGCTCGCGCTGCTATACCGGCAAGCCGGCGCGCATGTTGCGCAACGCGTGGACCGAGGCGTGGACCGACGAGAACGGTCCGGGTGCGCTGGGCATGCCGCTGCAGAACATCCTCACGTCGGAGGCCAACGCGCGCATCGCGCGCTCCGGACGCAAGGATCTCGCGTTCGCGCCCGTCGGCCAGATCGTCGGTCGCATGAACGAGGTGCGCCCGGTGCGCGACGTCATGTACCAGCTCGTCGAGGAGTACATCGAGACGGTCGAAGGGCTCGAGCAGGGCGCCCGAGCCTGATGGACATCGACCTCGTCAGGCCCGATCAGTGGGTCGACGGAATCCCGCACGAGCAATTCGAGTGGTTGCGGCGCGAGGCGCCCGTGTTCTGGCACCGTTCCGACGACCCCTCGGTCCCCGATTTCTGGGCCCTCACACGTCACGAGGACGTGCAGGCCGCGAATCGTGACGCCGACCGGTTCTCGTCTCAACGCGGCGGTGTGTTCCTCAACGACCAGTCGGCCGAGGAACGCGAGTTGTTCCGTTCGATCATCGAGACCGACGATCCCGAGCACTCCCGACTCCGTCGCCTCGTCAACCGCGGGTTCACGCCCCGGGCCATCTCTCATTTCGAGACCAGTTACCGCCAAGCAGTTCGCAGCGTGCTCGCCCGCGTCGTCGAGCAGGGAACGTTCGACTGGGTTACCGAGGTCGCCACCACGTTGCCTGCGTACGCGATCTCCGAGTTGTTGGGAGTCCCCGTCGAAGACCGGCCGCAGGTGACGACGTGGACGAACACGATCTCCGGCGGCAACGACCCGGAATTCGCCGACAGCGCCGACGCGCCGCTCATCGCCGCGACCGCGCTCTATACCTACGCCAGTCAGTTGGCCGAGCAACGCCGATCCGAGCCCCGCGACGACATCGTGACCAAGCTCATCACCGTCGTCGACGACGACGCGCTCGGCGCGCACGAGTTCGAGGTGTTCGTGCTCGCGCTCGCGGTCGCCGGCAACGAAACGACACGGACCGCGATGTCGCAGGGGATGCTCGCGCTGCTCGACGATCCCGAGCAAATGAAACTGCTCCGGTCGAACGGACAGCTCGCCGGGAGCGCCGCGGACGAGATCATCCGCTGGTCGTCGCCGATCGTGTACTTCCGGCGGACCGCGACTTGCGATCTCGAGCTGCACGGCGTCACGATCCGCGAGAACGATCCGGTAGCCCTCTACTACATCTCCGCGAACTACGACGACGTTGTCTTCGCGAATCCGCGGCATCTCGACATCACTCGATCCCCGAACCCCCATGTGTCGTTCGGGGGCGGCGGCCCGCACTACTGCCTCGGCGCGCACCTTGCGCGGCTCGAGATCACGGTGCTGCTCGAAGAGCTGCTCGCGAACACGTGTTCCATCGAACGTGCAGGAGATGCCGACCGATTGCGCTCGAGCTGGATCAACGGGCTGAAGCATCTGCCGGTGACCGTCACCGCGTAGCGAACCTGTACCGGGAGCACGATCGCTTCGGCGACGTTGACATCGGATGGCGAGATCAGGCCTGCTGTCTCAATGTTGCGGCCACCGAGACACGTATGCAAGATACGGTCTGACAAAGAGGGAGTGGCGATGACGACGACCGACCTCGAACGCGGGCTCGCGCGCACCGACCGGTACACGGTGATCTCTGTCGACGGGCACGCGGGTGCGGCGTTACACGACTACAAGCCGTATCTCGCGACCCACTGGCACGACGAGTTCGACGCGTGGGCCGCCGCGTACGTGAACCCGTTCGCCGACCTCCTCGCGGCGACTGCGTACCGCAACTGGGACAGCGATCGCCGGCTGGCGGAAACCGAGTCGAACGGCATCGTCGCGGAGGTGCTGTTCCCGAACACGATTCCGCCGTTCTTCGCGCAGAGCAACCTCACCGCGCTCGAACCGAGCGAGGCCGACTACGAGCACCGGTGGGCCGGAGTGCAGGCACACAACCGCTGGCTCGCCGATTTCTGCGCGGCCGCGCCCGGACGGCGCGCCGGGTGCGCGCAGGTGTTCCTCAACGATCTCGACGACACGCTCGCCGAGGTCCGGTGGGCCCGGGAGAACATGCACGTGTTCGGCGGCATCTTGTTGCCGAACATTCCGCCGAACTCGCCGCTCCTGCCGCTCTGGCACCCGCACTACGAGCCGCTCTGGGATCTCTGCGAAGAGCTCGACGTGTTGTGCAACATCCACGCGGGCAGCGGTCTCCCGGATTTCGGTGACCAACCGGCGGCGCGGGCGATCATGCTCATCGAGCTGGCCTGGTACTCGCACCGAGCCGTGTGGCATCTCATCTTCGGCGGCGTGCTCGACCGCCACCCCAACCTTCGGATCGCGCTCACCGAACAGGGCACGGGTTGGGTCCCGAAAGGTCTCGAGACCCTCGACTGGTTCCACCGTCGGATGACCCACGGCGGCGCGGCGGAAGCCGCGTTCTTCGGCGCGGCCACCAAGGACATGTCGTTGACGCCGAGCGAGTACTTCCAGCGCAACTTCTGGATCGGCGCGAGCTTCCTGCGCCCGTCGGAGAGCGCGGTGCGTTACGAAGTCGGTATCGATCGCATCATGTGGGGCGCCGACTATCCGCACTCCGAGGGCAGCTATCCCTACACAACCGAGGCGCTGCGCGCCGCGTTCGCACCGTGCCCGCCCGCCGAGACGAAGCAGATGGTGGAGACGAACGCCGCCGGTGTTTACGCGTTCGATCTCGACGCGTTGCGCGAGGTCGGCAACCGCATCGGGCCGACGGTGGCCGACGTCCAAGTCCCACTCGAGCCCTCGGAGTATCCCTCCGACTCCACGTGCAACGCGTTCGACCACGAGCAAGTGATCAAGGCCTGGTAGCGAACAGACAGGGAGCAGTCGATGGCAGCGATCCGATACGGCGCGCGGGTGCCGGAGCAGCAACGCAACCGTGAGGTCGAGGCGACCACCGCGAAGATCTGGTCGACCGCGGTCACAGTCTGGTGGGAGACCGACATCGACGTGATCCGCGCCGTCTTGCCGCCACCGCTCGAACCGAGCGAGCCCCTCGCGCGGATCCGCTTCGCCACTGTCAACATGGGGACCGGTATCCCCGTGTTCGGAGCCGGTTGGTTCGGCGTGCGGGCCCGGCACGGCAACGTGGAGGGCGAGTACGCGCTGTTCATGCCGATGACGACCGAGCAGGCGACGGTGGGCGGGCGCGAGACCTTCGGCGAGCCCAAGAAGATCGGCGGCGTGGCGATCGACGTGACCGGCGACCAACTGCATGCCCGCATCGAGCGCATCGGGTTTCCGCTCGCCGAGGTGCGCGGCACGCTCGGCGACCCGATCGACATTCCTGCGCGCGACAAGGTCGACTTCTACTTCAAGATCAGCCCGTCGCCCGACGGCAAGGGCTTCGACACCGAGCCCGCGCTCGTGCACTGTCGCCGGCACGAAGAGGCCCGCGAGGGTCGCGTGATCGACGGCGCCCTCGAGCTGTTCGAATCGCCGCTCGACCCGATCGTCGACATCCCGGTCGGGCGCATCGTTGCGATGCAGTTCGCGCGGGTCGCGACCACCCAGGAGGCGGAGGTGGTCGAGCGGGTCCCCGCCGACTGGCTCCTGCCGTACGTGCACCAGCGTTACGACGACCTGTCGGTGTTGGGGAAGAAGGGCTGATATGAACGACCGCTACCTCATCATCTCGGCCGACGCCCACGCGGGGCTGCCCTGCGAGGAGTACCGCCCGTATCTCGACGCGCGGTACTACGCCGCGTTCGACGACTTCCTCGCCGAGCGGCAGGCCAACCGTGACGTGCAGATGAAGCTCAACTACGACTACATCACG